>CAZGCX010000211.1:0-4590 GCA_964524585.1 uncultured Anaerolineaceae bacterium | reverse complement strand
ATGGCCCCCGTCGCCCAGGTGAACTGGCGTGGCCGCTTGTACGATCCGGTGACGTAAGTGCGCAGCATGTGCAGCACTACCAGCAGCACCATGAGCTCGCCGCCCAATTTGTGGGTGTCCCGCATCCAGCGGCCGAAGGGAACGTTGCTCAAGATGCTCAGCATGTTCTCGTAAGCTACCAGCGGCGAGGGAGTGTAGAAGACCATCAGGTAGATCCCGGTCAGGATCTCCCAGGCAAAGAAGAAGGTGGCCAGCCAGCCCAACCGGAACGTCGGGTACAGGCCGTCCATCAGGTTGCTGTAGTAGGTGGGCTTCATATGCAGCCAGAAGCCCTCGGCGTGCGGCGTCAGACGCGGATTCGGCCGCGTGGGCGGATCGCCCCGCAACACCGAGCGGACGTCAGAGATGGTCAGGCCGGCTGTAACCCTGGTCACCCAGTCGTCGGCCAGATCAGTGCTCGCCCGTACCAGGCCCTTGTGTTTGATGTCGTCGAGAAACGGAAGATTCAGGATCTTGGGAATTGGGACGCGCATACCCGCATTACCTCTCTACAGACCGCCGCCGGATTTGGTATTCGGCGCGCCGTTGATGCGGCGCCCGGTGTCAATCCGGAGCGCCACCGCAGTAGCCGGAATCGGAAGCGAATCGGCCTCTCGGTTTCCCATGGTCGGTTCGGTGCGCGCCAGCACATTGCCGTCTGCATCGACGACCTCGGTGATGTATTGATCCAGGTTTCGATTAGCGGGTCCGTCGATGCGTGTCCCGGTCTTCAGGTACTTCGACCCATGGCAGGGGCACTCAAAACGGTTGTTAATCGGCACCCACTTATAGAGGCAACCGAGGTGGACGCAGACCTTGTACAGTACCCGCGCACCGGCTTGCAGCGGATAGTCTTGCGGCTGGCGCGGATCACTCAACGTATCCTGTCCGAGGTTGACCAGCCAGAACCGACCCTCAGGAAACTCCTTGGGTGGAGAATCCGGCGGAGGCAGTTCACTCACCTGGACAGTAAAGATGCCTCCAAACTCGCCCGCCCGGAAGCGCGGCAGCGCGAACCAGACCGACACCCCACCCGAGCCTGCCAGGAAGACCGCCATCGACGAGCCCCACAGGTAGTACAAGAACTCGCGACGAGTGAGCGGCGGTTTCAGAGCTTCTTCGACTGGACTCGGCTCAGATTGCGCAGCGGATTGCGCCTGTGCATCCGCATCGGTCATGAGAGCTGACCTCCTTTGATTACCTTACTGGAAGGGAATTGGTGCACCTTTGGCATTGCACCTGGTGCACGGTGCCTGCGAGCACTGTGCCCGATTTGTGGTATTTGTAACATGCTTGGAATTTCGAGTCAATTTGGGGACATCCCCGTCCCCGAACTGGCGCTCAGGCGATCTGCAACCATCGCTCGAACCACCGGCAAAGTTATAATCCAAGCCGAGATGGGAGAGGTGCCGGAGTCTGGCTGATCGGGACGGTCTCGAAAACCGTTGTAGCCTTCTTGGCTACCGTGGGTTCGAATCCCACCCTCTCCGCCAAGAGAAAAACCCCGAGGCCCACCAGCCTCGGGGTTTTGCGGCTCAGGCCGCCTGCGGAATCTCCAGCTGCTCCAGTCGACCGACCGCCTCTTCGATGACACTGAACCCCCCGTTCCAGAATTCTGCCGAGCGAATATCGATTCCGGCTCGATCCAGGATCCGCACTGGGGCGTCCGAGCCTCCGGCCGCCAGGATTTCCCGGTAGCGGGGTTTGAACGACTCCCCTTCCTGCTTGAATTGCTGGTACAGCGAAAGTACCAACAGCTGACCGAACGAGTAGGCATACACGTAGAAGGGCGCGAAGTAGAAATGACCGACCCGCACCCACTCGTTGCGGAAGTCGTCGCTGAGCTCCACCGCCTCCCCAAACTGCTGCTTCAAGTTGGCGAAATAGATCTCGGTGACGTCGTCCACCGATCCGCCCTGCTCGATGGTCTTGTGCGCCTCGCGTTCAAACATCGCAAAGAACGCCTGCCGCATGATGCTCGCATAGGCCTGGTCCATCTGCCGGAACAACAGATCACGCTGTAGCTCGGGATCGGGATCGGTCTCCAACAAGCGGTCGACCACCAGCATCTCACCGAAGGTCGAGGCGGTCTCGGCCAGCGGCAGCGACGAGTGCTGGGTGAGCACCGAGTGATGTTCCGAAAGCATCGAGTGGATGGCATGTCCGAGCTCATGCGCCATGGTGGCCACGTCGTCCGGCTTGCCCACGAAGGATTGCAGGATCCAGGGCGTGAGTGACGGTTCGACCGTCAAGCAGAAGGCCCCGCCGCGTTTCCCCTTCCGCACCTGGCTGTCAATGTGTTGGTCGTCGAACACCCGCCGTGCCAGATCGGCGAATTCCGGGTTGAACTGTCGATAGCTGTCGAGCACGACCTCAACCGAATCGTTGAACTCGTAAGTCCGCTCGGTCTGCACCACCGGCGCATACAAGTCGTATCGTCGCAACCGGTCGATTCCGAGCCATTTGGCCTTCAGCTCAAAAAAGCGATGGAAGATCGAGGTATTGGCGCGACAGACCTCCAGCAGCGTGTCTACCACCTCATCCGGGATGTCATTGGCCAGGTTGCGCACTGCCATCGGTGACGAGAAACCGCGCAGATCGATCTGCTCGCTGCGCCAATCGCGGGCCAGGTACTGATAGATCTGGCCCAGGATCGGGCGGTCGGCGCCGTAGACGCGATGGAGCTCAAGATAAGCAGCCTGGCGCATCTCCGGATCCGTGCTGCGGACGTGTACGAACAGCTCTTCTTCGGTCAGTTCCTTCGGCTCACCGTCGACTTCCAATGAAAAGCTGTAGCGGCTGGTCAGGGTCTCATAGAGCTGGACCAAAGCTTGCGGGCCGTTTACGTCCTTCAGGTTGATGACTTTCTCTTCGGGCTCGGTCAGCGTGTACGGCTTCTGCAGCCGCAGTGCCTCCAGATAGTAGCGGTTGTCGCCGGCCTGTGAGAGGTACTGCTGAGCAGCCTCATCATCCAAAGCCTTCCACCACAGTTTGAAGAACAAAGTCTTGTTCTCAAACTCCGCTCCGAGCTGTCGGCCTTGCGCAGAGAGTGCCTGGGCTTTCTGGTCCTGGGTGTCGGCGTTGAACAGCAACTCGCCGTAATCCAGGATGCGGGCAATCGGTCGAATCATTCGCTCATACTGCTCCAGCATCTGTACAAAGTCCGGCGGGCTGAGATCGGGCCCCAGTTGGTCACGATGCTTGGCGAACTCGTCCATCATCTGGTTTAGCTCGTCCTTCGCCTGCTGCAATTCCGGCGACTCTTTGCCCGGAAAGAGATCTTCGGTACTCCAAGGCGAAATCTGGTATTCAACGTCGGTCATATCCACTCCCACGGTTCAAAGGATTCGATGGTCAAATTTAATCACACATTGAAGCGCACCAACACCACATCGCCATCCAGGATCGGATTCTCGCGACCCTCGATCTTGAGCTGGCCGGCCTGGCGCGCCCCCTGGTAACCTCCCAATTCGACCAACCGATCCCACTGGATAACCTCGGCTCGAATGAAGCCGCGAGCCATGTCGCTATGGATCGTTCCGGCTGCCTCCAGTGCGGACCCGCTCCGGGCCAGCGGCCAGGCGCGGACCTCTGGCTCTCCGGCGGTGAAGAACGTAATCTGGTTCATCATTGCCAAAGCGGCCTGCAGCAGCTGATCGGTGCCCGAGCGCTGCATACCGAACTCCTCGCGGAATGCCTGGGCCTCGTCCTCCGGCAGCTCTGCCAGCTCCGCCTCCAACTTGGCGTAGTAGGCCTGATTCGGCAGGGGGGTTTCAAGCGGCTGCGGCGCATCGGTCTCGGAAAGATTCTGGACGGCAAGCACCGGCCTGGTCGTCAGCAGCCCGTACCCTTGCAGGTCGGAGCGCTCGCCAGCACTCAACTCGGCCAAGCGCAACGGCTGCTGGTTGCCCAAGCTCTCGGCGAGCCGCCCAAACAGCGCCAGCTCTCGATCGACTTCGGCCCGGTCCCGACCCCCCTTCTGTCGCTCGTCTGACAGTCGCTCCAAGCGGCCCTCCACCCGCACCAGGTCGCTTAGGATGAACTCTGACTCTATCAATCCCAGGTCACGCTGTGGATCGGGCGGCGAGGCGGCCAGCGGAGAGTCGAAGCCCCGCAGCACAAGCAACAACCCATCCCATTTGCCGAGCTCATTGGCGAGTTCACCCGAGACTTCGCCGCGCCCGCTCAGGCCAGAAATGTCACCGAGCTCGATTCGCAGTGGTGTTGTCTTTCGCGGATGGTAAATAGCGCTGAGCGCCGCCAGGCGGTCATCTGGAACTTCTGCCACGCCGTGACCAACTTCGCTACGGGCGGCGCCAGAGGGGACGCCAACCGGATGCTTCGCGCCGGTCAGCGCGTTGAAGACAGTTGTCTTACCGGCAACCGGAAGGCCAATAATTCCCAATCGCATATCAAGTCAGAGACGCTCGCAGGCTGGCCGCGGAGCGCGGAATCTTGACCGGTCGCGGGGCTTTGCATATACTGCTCGGAGGCCGAAGTGGCGGAACTGGCAGACGCGCGCGACTCAAAATCGCGTTCCTTCGGGAGTGT
>CAZGCX010000210.1:0-4632 GCA_964524585.1 uncultured Anaerolineaceae bacterium | reverse complement strand
GCGTCGGGCGGCCACCCAGCCTGCGCCATAAGCCATCTCCCCGTGAGTCAGCGTCGGACCATCCTCAACCACGATAACCCGCCGGCCGCGTATGGAGGATGGATCTTCGACAAAGATGGGGGAGGCAGCCTCGACTATGGCCGCATTGGGGTTGAGCAATTGGATATTCGTACGCACACTCCGGACATCCTCGGGACGCGCACTGTCGATCTTGTTGATGACAATGACATCCGCGGAAATGACGTTGGTCTCGCCTGGATAATAGGTAAGTTCGTGGCCGGGACGCAGGGGATCGACGACCACGATATGGAGATCGCTGCGATAGAAGGGTAGATCGTTGTTTCCTCCGTCCCACAAGATAACGTCAGCTTCAGTCTGTGCCTGGATCAGGATGGCGGCATAGTCCACTCCGGCGTAAACCAACGAACCCTGAGCCAGGTGCGGCTCATATTCCTCGCGCTCCTCGATCGTAACGTCGTGAAGGTCAAGATCGTCGTAGGTCGCGAAGCGCTGCACCGCTTGTTTGGCGAGGTCGCCATAAGGCATCGGATGACGAACGACGGCGACTTGATAGCCAAGGTTCTTCAGGATAGAAGCCACACGCCGGCTGGTCTGGCTCTTGCCGCTGCCAGTACGCGCAGCGCCAACTGAGACCACCGGCTTATCCGCATCGAGCTGCGTGGCACGTAGCCCTTGTAAGCGGAAATCGGCGCCGGCGGCCAGCACACGGGATGCCTGGTGCATGACATATTGATGCGGTACGTCACTGTAGGCGAAGATCACCTGATCGACAGCTTGCTTGTTGATCAACTGGACCAGTTCGCTCTCCGGGTAGATTGGAATGCCGTTCGGATAGCGCTTTCCAGAAAGCTCCGACGGGTAGGTGCGCCCTTCGATGTTTGGGATTTGGGTTGCGGTAAAAGCCACAACCTCATACTGCGGGTTGTCCCGGAAGTAGACATTGAAGTTGTGAAAGTCGCGGCCTGCGGCCCCCATGATCACGACGCGTTGAGATTCCACGGATGGACTGTCTCCTTGCTGTCGAGGGTTCCTATGATTCTTGGCCTGAGTCAAGAGTCTGTGGCCTGCTTCCAAACCGGGGTCTAGGCCGAGACCGCAGCCAGGCTAGCGTCGAGAATGTCAAGCGCTTCCGCGACTTCCGCCTCGCTAACGCTGAGCGGAGGGATGAGCCTGAGCACCTCTCCATGATTTCCGGCCATATAGGCGATCAAGCCTCGATCCAGGCTGCTGGAGAGCACATCCATCACCGCCTCCGGATTGGGCTGCTTAGCCCGATTGGGGACAACCATCTCCATGGCAAGCATCAGCCCCACCCCGCGTGCTTCGCCCACGATTGCATATTTCTCCTGGAAACCGCGCAGACCCTCCAATAGCCGGTTGCCCATCTTGCGAGCATTGGCTATTAAGTCTTCTTCACGCAACACCTCGAGAGTTGCCAGCGCTGCGGCGCAGGCCACTGGATTGCCCCCAAAAGTCGTCCCGTGCGACCCGGCCTTCCAGCGGCCCATCAGTTCACGGCTGGCAACAGTCGCACTGAGTGGGAAACCGGATGCGATCCCCTTTGCGACGGCCATGACGTCCGGTTGCACGTCGAATAGCTGGGCAGCGAACATTTCGCCCGTGCGGCCGAAGCCGGTCTGAACTTCATCTAGGATGAGCAAGATTCCATGCTCATCGCAGATGCGGCGCAGCTCGCGTAGAAATCCAGCCGGGGGAACAATATAGCCAGCCTCGCCCTGAACGGGTTCGATTAAGAAGGCGGCCACCTCGCTTGGAGCGATCAAATGATCGAAGAGCGCCTGGATTCCATCCAAACTCCACCGAATTGCGGCTTCGGGCTCCTCGCCCAAAGGGCAGCGGAATGGGTAAGGGAAGGGAGCGAAGTACACGCTTGGCACAAACGGCTCATAGTGCAATCGGTATTTAGATTTGACCGAAGTAACAGTGGCAGCGCCGTAGCTTCGCCCATGGAAACCACCGGTAAAAGCGATGATGGCCGGACGCTGCTGCACGTAGCGGGCCAGCTTGATGGCACCCTCCACCGCCTCCGCGCCACTGTTGCCGAAGAAGAACATCTCCATTCCTGGAGGCATGACCTTGGGGAGTTCCTCACACAGACTAAGGAGCGATTCGTGTAACGTGAGACCTACCGCGCCGTGGATCATCTTCTCCATTTGCGCCTGGGCGGCCGCAATGATTCGGGGATGAGCATGCCCGATATTGCTAACCGCGATCCCACAAGTGAAATCCAGGTAGCGGCGGCCGTCGGCTGAATACAAATAGCTGCCCTGGGCGTGCGAAACCGGGAGCTCGGGCCAGTCTTCGGCCAAGCTCGGGGCAAGCAAATCGGCAGCCCGCGATGCCTGGTCAAGGAACTTCCGGTTGGCAACGACTTGTACGTTCATGATATTGGCTCCTGCGCAATCTCGGGGTCTCCAGGGCAATTCCAGATCGCCGGCGATGCCCGGGAGGAGAACCTGTGACGGACCCGGCAGGTGTGAAACTGGTCTGCGAGGCAGGCTCCGGACCGGTTGACTTCGTTGGGACGCGATGCTATTATAGCGGCAACTCCCGAAAAATGAAACATTGTTTCACAATAGCGCGAGGGTGTCATCATCGATTCTCGTCTTCGTTCTCGCCTCAGAGATTGTGGGTTGTAAGACTGAGACGATGTTCCGGTGCTTTGCCCCAGGCTTCGTAGCCGGCTGATGAAGATCTCCCTTGGGCCGAAACTGGCCGAGCGGGCGGAAGGATGGGTCCAAAGTCTGGAAATCCTGTCGGGAGTTCCCAGATAGATGCCCGGGCCTTTGCAGGCCACGTGCAGGGAAGTCAGTTCCGATCGGTAGGTGCTTGTCAGCTCCGCGCACAGATCAGAGATGGGGTGCGATAGTGTCAAGCCCCAGGTACACCCCGAATCTTGACCTCAGTCACTCGATTGGCAGTCGTGTGGCTGAGGAGCGATGCAGTCCGCGCGTTGGTTTTCAATCAAACTGAGGAGGACGAGGAGATGAAGAAACGAGTTGGGTTGGTGGGCATCGGCATTTGCCTTGCGTTGCTGCTATCGGCATGCGCGCAGGCCCAGCCGGCAGAACCCGCAAACCTGCTTGAGAAGATCGAGCAGGATGGAACCATGGTCTGTTCTACTTCGGCCGACTTTCCGCCATATGAGTTTATTGATGAAGATCAGCAGTTCGCTGGTTTCGACATGGACCTGATTCGGGAAATTGCCGACCGGATGGGGGTCGAGGTCACGATCCAGGATATGGCTTTTGACAGCGTCATCGCTTCGGTCCAGGAGCAGAAGGTCGACTGCGCCATAGCGGCGTTGGCAGCCAGTCCTGAGCGCGCCGAAAAGGTCGACTTCTCAATCCCCTACAAGCCGCGTACGGATGCTGTCATCGCGCAAGCTGGCAGTGGTGTGGTGCTAAACGGCCCGGCCGATATGGCCAACTACAAGGTCGGAGCGCAGAGCGGCGGCAGCTCGGCGAAATGGATTGCCGAGAACCTGGTGGATACCGGAAAGATGCCGGCCGAGAACTTCTTTGAGTACGAGCGACAGGATCAGGCGGTACTGGACCTGAAGGCGGGTCGACTCGATGCCGTCCTGACTCAAGCCGAGAGCGCGGTCGGATACGTTGCCGACGGAGACCTCGAGATCGTCCTGGTGACCTCTGAAATGGCTTCCAGCGACACCGTAGTTGCCATCCCCAAGGGCGAAAGCGAGCTCAAGGCTCGATTGGACGAGATCATCCGTGAGCTGATTTCGGACGGGACGCGCGATCAGCTGCTTCAGAAGTGGGACATCCCGCTGCCGACGGAATAACGCCCGCAGCTCGTGAGCTGAGGCTTTCGGAGTCTCTCACCGCTACAATTAGCCGACTCAGCTCGAATCCGTAGTGGCTTCGCCGTCAGATTGAAGGTGATAGGTGGCGGCGAAGCCAATACTCTTACCAGCCGCTGCTGTCACCGCGCCCGTCTCCGGAGAAGCGCTTGTCGGATAGCCTGGATTTGATCGTCAACCTTGTGCCCCACTTGCTGCGGGGTGCGGTCATCACAGTTGAGGTTACCGTCTTGGCGCTGCTCATCGGACTGGTCGTCGGGGTCCTTTTGGGAGTGGGCCGGGTCTACGGCCCCCGCGCCATATCTATCGCCACTGCCAGCTATTCGCTTGCGATCCGCTCCATTCCGCCGGTGGTTACTCTCTTCATCTTGTTCTTCGTCATTGCACGGATCGTAGACTTGTCGTCGCTGTTCTCAGGCATCCTGGCCCTTGGGCTTTCGAGCAGCGCATATCAGTCCGAGATCTTGCGCGGTGCGATTCAGTCGGTGGGAGGCTCGCAAATGATTGCGGCTCGCGCCATTGGCATGAACACGCCGCAAGCCATCCGTCACATCGTGCTGCCCCAAGCGCTGCGTCTGGCCATCCCGGCTTGGTCCAACGAGGTCGCGCTGATCTTGAAGAATTCATCGCTGGTCTACCTGCTGGGCATCCCGGAGATCTTGCGACAAGCCCAGTACGTCGCGGCCCGGACCTTCGAACCGTTCCTTGCCTTCGGAACCGCGGCCGCGCTGTACCTTGTGCTTACAGTGCTCACCAACCGTGGTTTGGGC
>CAZGCX010000209.1:0-4652 GCA_964524585.1 uncultured Anaerolineaceae bacterium | reverse complement strand
TTGTCCAGTGGTGTCGAAGGCCAGTGTCGCGGCGCCGGTGCCGGAGGAGGCGTCCATAAACTTGCCGGAAGGCGATGGAGGCGACTGCTGCTCAGAGCCAATCGGCTTGAAGAAGGTTCCCGGTGAAGAGAGGTTGCTGTATTCGGTTAGGATCCAGCCGGTCGAGCGGGCAGTAGTTGCGGTGCGGACTTCGTCCAGATCACCTTCAAAATAATTCCGCTGTCCAGTCGAATCGGTTTGCCACTGCGCCCCAATGAGCACGGTCACGGGGGACGTGATTGCCGCAGTTCCGATCCCCCCGCTGCTAACCTGACTCCCGTCATAGTAGATCCGGTAGTTGCTGCCTCCGCGCATGAGGGCCGCGAAGTGCCAATTACCGTCGTCGGCATTAGCGGCGACGGCCGTGTCCGGAACTCCGGCTTGTCCGTCCGGCCGAACGTAAATGTCGATGCTGTCGGCCACGCCGCTTGGCGCCTGGTCGTCACGTACGGACAAGCGGATCTCGGAATTGTCTCCGCCGCCGCGATCTTCAATGCCCAAGATATCGTCTGTCGCGTTGAGCCCATCCACCCGGAACCAGCCCGACCAGGTGAAGTCCTGGCTGGAGCCGTAGTTCGAGCTGAAGTTGGTATCGATGTAGTCACTTTAGCCGTCGAAGCTCTGAGCGTCGCCGGCGATTCCAGTGCCGATGTCCGACGACCCGTTGTTGGTGGCATCGGCGTGGTTGGTGGTCGAGTCGGCGAAGTCATCGTGCAGGTGGTAGACCGACTCGTAGCCGTTCGACCAGGTTCCGGCGGGGTCTTGCTGATTGCCGGCGGATGGGTTGCCGTAGTACATGTAGATCTGCGTATCGGCTGAGGAGGATAGATCCGTCAGCTCCACCCAGGCCGTCAGCTCGCCGGTGGAGTCGTTGAATTCCTCAATCTGATGGCTGAGCTTGGCGGTGCCGGTGGAGTCGGTGAACAGGATGTCGTAGCCGGCCGTAGGGGCGTCTTGCGCCTTGGCGGCCAGCTCCGAATCTAATGCCAGGCTGACCAGCACCACAAAATCACTCTGATTGACGGGCACCTGGTTGCTGTCGATGGTGATCAACTTGCGGTAGGCCCAGTTGGTGTCGTACCAGGCGGGGCTGGATCCGGTTCCGCTGTCATGGAAGTAATACGAGTCTGGGGCCGCAGTTACTGGCGCCACCTGTGAGGAGAGCAGCGCTAACGCAATCAGGATCGAGATGATGACGCTTATGAGTCTTTCAGCCATACGCCGTCGTTCGGTCGCCAGCGCGGTCACGATTGGGATGAAGACCGCGGCCAGCGTCAGGACCAGCGCGACATCCAGCACGGTCAGGCTCGGAGTTTCCAGTCGGCTGGGGTCGGTGCCGGAGTCGTAGGCCAGCACAAAATCGCCGCCGCTGGTCATATCGTCGACCGTGATTTGCACCCGCAGCCGCTGGGGATTGCTGGAACTGAAGTTGAGTTGTGGCGCCGAACCGAGATCGATGGTCAGTGGATTGGCGGTGGTACTGTCGATGGTCAGGGACTGGCTGACGACTGCCTGGGGATTGCTACCATCGGCGTCGGTCTGGTGCACACTGACCGTGATGTCGGCCGAGCCAGGGGTCTGTTCACTTCCCAGCGAACTGGAAGGCTCCGGATCAACGAAATCGCGTATGTCGATCCAGTTTGAGCTCTGGAAGGCGACGAACTGGTCGTCGTAGGGCTCGCCCCAGTAGAACCAGAAGTCGTCGCCGTTATCCTGAACGTCTGACCAGGACACCGGGTCGGTGACCCCGAGCGAGCCGCCCCACTCGTCGTTGAGCTGGATCCACCAGTCTGAACCATCGCTGTACAGCTCAAGCGCGTGGTAGTCGTTCAGGAGCCAGCTGTCGGCGCTGGCGAGGGCGGTATCCCACAAGCCGCCGTCCCAGTACCAGCGGGTATCGCTGGTATCCACGTAGTAGAGGTAAAGCTCTTCCGTACTGGCATCGTGGACCACCATGATCCGCTGGCGTGCGGACTCGCTGGCGCTGTCGGTGACCGCCGGCTCGAAGGAATCTTCCACGATCCCGAGCAGCGTCTCCTCGAAGTCGCCCGATTCGAGCTTGGTGCGGTGACGGATCGCGAATTCCCGATTGAACGGCAGCGCGCTCTCAGCCACCACCATGGCCGCGTCGGTGACTGAGGGCACATCGATCACAGCTTCTTGGAAGCCGAGGTCTTCGACCACAGTTCCGGATCCGGCGGTGGAGACTGCCAGATCAAACGAGAGTGTGCCGTCGGTGAAGTCATCGGCCACGCTGAACACCAGAGCCGGGTCGGCGGGTGGTGCGCCGGCCGACGGATTGCCGTAATAGATGTAGTAGCTGCTGTCCGAGCTGTTGGCTGGGATCGGATCCTGCAACTCGAACCAGATCTGGGTGAACCCGCCGTCCCAAGAGCTGTACGGATCGACCACCCGGTCGAGTTCCACCCAACTGGAGCCATTGAACTGCACCATCCGGAGATCATCGCCGGTGTCCTCGGCCTTGCTGGCCGCGACCAGGGCCGCGTGATCGAAGGTCAGCGAAACTGAGTAGCCGGCGCCGACCGCAGCGTCCCCGGTGTCGACCGCGATCGGTTGCCGGTACAGATAGTTGGTATCCCACCATCCGGCGCCTGGAAGCTGCGAGAAATACATGTTGAAGGCGTAGTCCCCAGCATCCAGCACCGAGTCGTCGCCTCCAACCGGATAAATCAGCTCGGTGTACCAGCGGGCGGTTTGGCTGATGGAGTTGAAGGACAAGGTGGATCCACCGGATCCGATGCCGGTGTTCATCATCTCGCCATCGTTCAGTCCGGTTTGATGCAGGTAGAAGGCATCCGGCGCGGCAGTTACCACCTGCACCTGAGTGGAAAGCAACGCAAGAGCGATGATGATCGCCAGTGCCAGGCTGATCACCCGGTGGGCCAACTCGCGGCGCTGGGTGAGCAGTGCGGTGACGATCGGAATGAAGACTGCCACCAGCGCCAGGAGCAGCGCCGGATCGAATACGGTCAGATTGGGGGTCGCGAGGTTGGTCGGGCTGCCCCCTGAATCGAAATCGAGGCTGAAGGCCCCGCCCAGGCCGATGCCATCAACCGTGACCGTAACTCGCAAGCGCTGCGGATCGGCCTGAGTAAAGGTCTGTGCGGCCCCCAGGCCCAGGTCAAGCGGAAGCGGATTGGGCGTACTCGAGTCGATGGTCGTGATGGTGCTGGTGATGAGCTGGGGGGCACTACCGTCCGGCCGAGTGTGATAGACCGAAACCGTAAGGTCGACGCTCTGCCCGGCTCCGGGGAGCGAGCCGAAGTACATGTTGAGCGTATAGCTGCCCGCCGACAGCGAGGCATCGTCACCACCCGCCGGATAACTTTGCGCGGTGTACCAGTGGACGGTCTGGCCGGGCGTATCGAACGGCACGCTCGCCGCGCCGGATCCCTGGGCAAAGTCCATATCCAGCCCATCGGCAACGGCGTTGTTGTGGAAGTAGAAAGCGTCCGGCGCGGCGACCACCGGGGCCACCTGGATCGCCAACAGGGTCAGCGCCAGCAGCACCGAGATGATCACGCTGATGATCCGAGTTGCCATCTTGCGGCGCTCAGTGGCCAGCGAGGTAAAGATCGGAACGAAGATGGCGGCCGCCGCCAGGTTGGGCGCGAACTGCGCGTCCGAAATCACCGCAGCCGACATTCCCAATAACAGGAAGACCGCCGCCAGGCCTGAAGCGATGCGCATTCCCGGGCTCAGATCCATCAGCTTCCTGCGGACCGGTTCCGGCACCCGCCGGGTGATCTTGGAAACCTCAAGCCCACCCAACCGCCGCCCGATGTCCACTCCGCCGCGTCGTTTCTTGTTTGGTTTCCGCTGTTTTGGCAGCAGGCGCTTCATGCGCTTGCCCAGGCCGAGCTTATCGACGACGTCAGTGATGATTCCGGTCTTCTGAGTACGGTGCCACCCACCCTCGTGCGGCTCGAGCAGCCCCTTGAGAGCGGCGTAGGCCTGGTAGGGCACCAGTAAGTAGGTCAGCAGAATGAATGAGAGCAGCCCGCTCCAATTGCGCCGGACGCCGCGCTCCATAAAGAGCCCGGTCAGGTTCATCAGCGCCAACGAGAGCGCGTTGGTGAATACCAGCGCCCAGCCGATAGTGGCTGGCAGCATCGCCAGTCGGTAGCGGAAAACCACCTCCGATAACAGCCAGCAGGTAGTTCCGATGATGAAGAAGACCGACTGCAAGTAGTAGGGCGCGTAGTAGATGAATTCGAGTTTTTCGGCGAGCTCGAGGTTGGGGCTGCCGAGGATCTTGAAGAAGTACTGCTTTACGTTGAAGGTATGGCCTTCTGCCCAGCGCATTCGCTGTCTGGCCAACTGTTTGAAAGTCGCGACGCATTCAGAGGGGGCCTGGATAAACGGCGTGTAGAGCACCTTGTAGCCGCTGAGATACAGCCGCAAGGTGAGTTCCCAGTCTTCGGTGATCGAAGTTCCCCAGCCGTGCTGCCGCAGCACGTCGGCCCGGATCATGAACACCGACCCGGAGATCATCTTCATTGCGCCCAGCAGCTCCTGGCTGGAGCGCTCGACTACGTACGAGCCGGAGAACTCGGTCCGGATGCCGCGGGTGATCCAGTTCTCGGAAGCAT
>CAZGCX010000208.1:0-4675 GCA_964524585.1 uncultured Anaerolineaceae bacterium | reverse complement strand
CTCCAGATCTCTCCGGCGCGTGGCTGCAGCCTCCTGCCAACGACCCAACTGCGGAGCCCCTGTTTAAGACCGCTGCCGACCTGATGGACAGCGGGTTCGCACCGGGCGCCGCCGCGTTCCTCAACCTGTTCGTGTCAAGCGGCAACCCGACCGCCCCGATCCTGATACCCGATCTGACCCCGGAAGTGATCGACTGGCTTGTGCAGAACGAAGCCGACTTCCTCACCAACCTCGATCCGGGAGTGCTGCAGTTGCTCTCCCCGGAGGTGCTGAATTCGCTCCCGCCTGAGTTCTATGACACGCTGGATCCGAACTTCCGTGCCGAGCTGCAGGCCATCGCCGCCGGCACGCTGGAGGTCTTTGCCCCGACCTCAACTATCAACCGGGTGAACGGCAACCCAAGTTTGTCGCTGGTCATCGCACAGACCAGCGAGGGCAACACGGTCTCCACCACCCAGGCGGTGTTCGATCGACTGGACGAACTGGAGGCCAGCCATCCCGGATTGAGCTTCAACGTGGTGTTTGAACAGGCCTCCTTCATCGAGGAGTCGATCAGCGGGGTAGCACGTGAGGGCGGACTTGGGGCAATCTTTGCGGTTGCTGTGATCCTGCTGTTCTTGAGCGGCGTGATCAACGGCAAGTACCGATTGTCTTGGCGCAGCACGCTGGTTACCGGCGTCAGCATCCCGCTCTCGGTGTTCATGGCATTTGGCGCGCTGCGTTGGCTCCCGCCGCTCGCCGACCCAATCCTGAGTGGATTGGTCGACCTCACGGCCGGGATCCCGGTGCTGGGGGCGGCCTCCACTGCGATCCACCGGCTGTTCCCGATCGGCATCACGCTCAACATCATGACCCTATCCGGCATGACGGTGGCGGTCGGGCGGGTGGTGGACGACTCGATCGTGGTCCTGGAAAACATCTTTCGGCACATCCAGCGCGGGGATGACCAGCGCGAGGCGGTGTTGCGTGGGACCCGCGACGTGGCGATCGCGATCCTGGCCTCGACCGTCACGACAGTGGTGGTGTTCCTGCCGATCGGGCTGCTGGGAGGACTGGTCGGCGAGTTCTTCCTACCGTTCGGGGTGGCGGTCACCTACGCGCTGAGCTCGAGCTTCCTGGTGGCGGTCACCGTTGTTCCGGTGCTGGCCTATATGTTCATTGGCAAGCAACATATCCCGGAGGAGGCCGAGACCGGCCTGCAGCGCCGGTACACGCCGATACTGCGTTGGGTCCTGGGCCATCGGGCGGTGACGCTGGCGGTAACCGGAATCCTGTTTGCCGGCAGCATGCTGCTCCTGAGTCAACGACCGCGGGCCTTCATCCCCGACTTGGGCGAGGTCCAAATCAGCGCGGCGGTGTCGCTGCCGGAGGGGACCGGCATGGTCGAAACCGATCAGCTGGTGATGGAGTTTGAAGACCGGCTGCGCGCCATCGACGGGGTCGGTACTGTATCCAGCGAAATCGGGTCCTCCGGCGGGCTGCAAAGCCTGTTGTTGGGCGCCAGCATCGATCAGCGGGCAGCTTCAATCAGCGTTGAAATTGCAGATCCAAAGCAGGCCGAAACTCTCACCGAACAGGTCCGCCAGGCCGCCGAGCAGACGTTCGGGACAGAAAGCGTGATCGTTTCGAGCGGCACTTCGTCTTCGGCGGCCTTCGGCGGTTTTGCGCTGGTCGTCTCTGGCGATCCGGAGCAACTGGCGGCGTTCGACCCACAGGCGCTCCAAATTCTGAATGAGGTGGACGGGCTGACCAACGTGACCGGCAATTTGGGCGAAATGGAAACCATTTTGCGGGTCGACGGCGAGCCGGCAGTGCGCTACACAGGAGAACTGGAAACCGCTGACACGTTGGGCGTGACCGAGGCCGCCAAAGCGGCGCTGGAAACGATCGCGCCCGCCGGAGTCACGGTCAGCGAAGGCTTTGAAACCCAGCAGCAGACGCAGGGTTTCGCGCAAGCCATCCGGAGTGTATTGATCTCGGTGCTGGCGGTATACCTGGTGATGGTGATCACCTTCCGCTCCTTCGTCCATCCGTTCACCATCCTGTTCAGCTTGCCGATGGCGGTCATCGGTGCGGCGGCCGCCCTGTGGCTGACCCGCGAGGTGGTCGGGATTCCGGTGCTGATCGGTATGATGATGCTGGTCGGTATCGTGGTCACCAACGCCATCGTACTGATCGACCGGGTGCAGGCCAACCGGGTGAAACGTGGGATGTCGGTGAGCGAGGCGTTGGTCGAAGGTGGCCGTACGCGTCTGCGACCGATCCTGATGACGGCCATCGCCGCCATGCTGGCTTTGGTACCGCTGGCGCTGGGTCTGACGGAGGGCGCCATCATCGCCGCCAATCTGGCGACGGTGGTAATCGGTGGCCTGTTTACCTCGACCTTTCTTACGCTGCTGATCGTGCCGGTGATGTACAGCCTGCTGACGCAGCTGACCAGCCGTCAACCCAGGGCCGCCTCGGATTGACTGAGGCCGGGCCGGCGAATTGCGACCCACGGCATGGACGGCCTAAACCGCCTGGGGATAGAATAGGGCGCTGGAAGCCTGAAGGGAGGGACAGATGTCTGTTGGAAACCGATGGGTTCTGACCGGGGCGCTCTTGGGAGCCGTGCTGATGTTGGCTGCCTGCGGGACCCCCGCGGCCGCAACCCCGACCCCCGAGCCGACGCTCGATCCGGTCGCGCCGGTAATTGAGATTCGGCTCAGCGAATTCAAGTTCAACCCGGACCGTATCATGTTGCGAGTCGGGCAGCAGGTGACGTTTCACGTCGTCAACCTGGGGGCTACTGAGCATGAGCTGATGATCGGCCGCAACCCGCTGCGGGACGACATGGGCATGCTGGGTGATGGGTTTGAGAATGACTTCTTCGCCATGAGCGACGTTCAGGTCGAGGGCGATGCAACCGTGATGGGGATGCCGGGCGACGAGATGGCGATGGAGCAGCCGACCGCCGAAGGAGACATGGGGATGGCAGGCGACGGCGAAATGGCGAACGGATTCATGGCCATGTTCGAGCCGCAGCAGGAAGCGACCATTACCTTTACCGTCAGCGAGGCCATGCTGGGCACCTGGACCATGGGCTGCTTTGAGATCAGCCAGCACGTGGTCCACTTCGACGAGGGCATGGCCGGCATACTGTACGTGCTCTCGCAGTAGCACCCACACAAGCCTACATAACACCGCGATCGCCCCAAGAGATTGGGGCGATCTTGTTTCTAGCAACCATACGAAGCCCGCGTGGGAAAGAGCTTAGTTCGTCATTAGGTCGCCCGTAGACTCCGCTAAGGACTTGGTGACGCAGCCGTGCCATGTTAGTCACATTGGCCGGGGAAACGCCTTACTTCCCGAACGGAACGATTCGGTCGGCGTGAACCACAGCGACACGCGTTCCAATCGATTGCGAAACGCACTTCGGATCGGCCTGCTCACACTGGTTGGAGCGGGCCTGGCCGGCTGTGGCACCTCTCCCAGCTTCTTGGTCCCGAACTCGTCGATCGCCACCCACCAGGCCGACCTATTCAAGGTCCTGCTCTACCTCTCAGCCGGCGTCTTTATCATCGTCGAGGGCGCGCTGCTGTTCAGCATTGTTCGCTTCCGGCGCCGCAAAGGCGATGACGCTCCGGCAGTACAGGTCCATGGGAATCCGACCCTGGAGATCACCTGGACTGTCCTACCGATCCTGCTGGTAGCGGTGCTCTTCATCCTCACGGTTCGGACCGTCAGTGCCATCGCTGCGCCGCTGGCCGGCCCTGAGGATGTCGTGATTCGGGTCATCGGACATCGCTGGTGGTGGGAGTTCCAGTATCCGGATCTTGGATTCGTGACCGCCAACGAAATGCACGTTCCGGTCGGCGCCACCGTCCAGTTGGATGTCGAATCGGTGGACGTCATCCACAGTTTCTGGGTGCCGCAGTTGTCTGGCAAGGCCGACGCGGTACCGGGGCAAGTGAATCACCTGTGGTTCGAGGCGATGCAGACTGGCAACTATCACGGCCAATGCTCGGAGTACTGCGGGCTAAACCACGCCAACATGCGATTGTTGTTGGTGGTCGACAGTCCATCAGAATTCGACGCCTGGGTCGAGAATCAGCAGGCGCCGCCGCCCATGCCGCAGGGGTCGGCGGAGCAGGACGCCTTTGACCTGATCACCAAGGGAATCTGCACCAGCTGTCATGCACTGGGGCAGCCTCCGGGTCCTTCGGGCGCCGACGAGAGCGAGCACGAAAAGGTACTCGCCGGTCCCAATCTGAACCACTTGTTCTCCAGATCGGTATTCGCCGGCGCGACCTTCGAGGTCAACCCCGACAACATCCGGCGCTGGTTGGTCGACAATGAACACATGAAGCCCGGCAACGACATGACCGTGAGGATCACGCCAGAACAGGTGGACTTCCTGATGGCCTACCTGACCCGGCTGCACTAGAGGCGAGGCGAACCGCGACATGATGGCGAACACTGGCAGGCTGGCAAGAATCCGAGCACTGGGCGGGGGACGCATCGGCAGCTGGATTATGACAGTCGACCACAAGCGCATCGGGATTCTTTACATGGTGACCGCCTTTCTGTACTTTGTGACGGCCGGCATCTTTGCGTTGCTTATGCGCCTGCAATTGGCCCAGTCCAACGGCACGGTGCTCAGTAACGGCAGCTACGACCAGATCTTCACCATGCA
>CAZGCX010000207.1:0-4690 GCA_964524585.1 uncultured Anaerolineaceae bacterium | reverse complement strand
CATCTACCTGGCGGTGAACGCCGAAGTCGCTCGCGCCGGAAGAGAACTGCTGGTGCTGGAAGCACAGCGCGAGCAGTTGCAGCGCGCCCATGCTGAACTCAGTGCCAAGTACGCCGAGTTGAGCGCGCCGGAACTGCTCATGGAGCGCGCCGCCTACCTCGGTTTCCGACCGGCCAAGCCGGATGAAGTCGATTACGTGCCGGTCGAGCTTTACGTCGCCAAGCCGGATTTCGTTGGCCCTCGGCCTCCGATCTCTCAGCGCGATCGCGAAAGCATGCTGTCGCCCAGCTACACCGAGACCCTGGGGGAGTGGTTCTCGCGGCTGTTTGGAGCCAGCGGCCAGTGAAGCTCCCGAACCTCCCCAAACTCCGACGCGCCGGCTCAACCGGCGGCAAGGAGAAGCGCAAGGCTACTCCACGCCGGCCGGCCGATCCAGTCGCCGCCAGTGGCGCGATTTCCGTCAACTCGCTTCGCGGCTCAAGCGCCGATTCGGAACCGGTTCTGCTCTCAGCCGTTTCGCCCAGTCGCCTGAACCTGGTCCTGGGGGCCATGGGACTGATGACCGTCGCCTTGCTGGTCCAGCTGGTCCGGGTGCAGTTCGGCCCGTACGCGCCGGTGTTCGCCGCCCGGGAAGAGGTGGGGGCGAACCGCATCGAGCGAGTGGTGCCGGATCGCGGGTTGATCTTCGATCGCGACGGTGCCCTGCTGGCCGCCAACGCCTCCTCCTACGTGTTGGAAGTCGAAACTCGCCAGCTGACCGCCGACAGTGTGGAGGGCATCTCGGAGGTGGTCTCCAAGTTGCTGCTGCTGCCGAAAGAGGACTTGTACGCGCAGTTGAGCCGAGATTGGAACGCTGAGGGACGGTTCCGCATCCGGTTGACCCGCGCCGACAAGAACGGCGAAACGCTGCCGATCACCGCCGATAAGCTGGTGGCCGGGGTGCTGAATGATTTCATTGCCGATCCAACCGCTCCCGATCTCAGCGGCCTGTCACTGGTGCCGGCACCCAACCGCGAATATCCCGCCGGTACAATCGCCGGCCATGTGCTTGGTTTCGTCAATGCCGAGGGCGAGGGCTATTTCGGGGTGGAAGGCTATTACGACGAGTGGTTGTCCGGGAAACCGATCACCATCTCCCGGCCTCTGATCCCACCCGATGCGCGGGCACAGCCCGATCCACCGGCCGGGGTCAACCTGGTGCTCACCATTGACCTCGATATTCAGCAGATGGTCGAAGAGCGCTTGGCCAAGGCGGTGGAATTCTCCGGCGCCGAGAGCGGCCAGATCATCGTGATGGACCCAAGCAGCGGCGAAATCCTGGCTATGGCGGCCTGGCCAACGCTCGACCCCAATCACTACGAGCCCTGGCTGGAGACGGACGACGGTCAGGATCCAGTCATTACCCCTGGCGTCGGCGCAACCTATGAACCCGGCTCCACCTTCAAAGTGCTCACCATGGCAGCCGCGCTGGACGCCGGCGCGGTCGAGCCTGACACCGAGTTTGTCGACACCGGCAGCATCGAGGTCGGCGGCAATTTGATTCGCAACTGGGACGGGAGTGCCTGGGGCCCGCAGGACATGCTGGGCTGCATGCAGCACTCGCTGAATGTCTGTCTGGCCTGGGTGGCCTCCGAGAAACTCGGCGCTCCCACGCTGTACAACTACCTGACCGCCTTCGGCATCGGTCACCTGACCGGGGTCGATCTGGCCGGTGAAGTTCAGGGCAAGCTGCGCACGGTCCGCAACCCGGATTGGACCGAGTCAGATCTGGGAACCAACTCCTTTGGCCAGGGGGTTTCGTTGACCCCGATCCAGCTGCTGGCGGCGGTCAGTGCGGTTGCCAACCAGGGCGCCATGGTGCAACCGCACGTCGTACGCCAGGTGGTCGGACCGGAAGGGGCCTACTGGCCGCAGACCAGCATCATCGGTCGGCCGATTTCAGCCGCGACCGCCCAGACCCTGACCGACATGCTGGCCGAATCGCTGGCCGGCGAGACCATCTTTTCCGACTTCGCTGGCTATCGGCTGGCGGGCAAGACTGGCACCGCCCAGGTTCCCGGCGACTACGGCTACGACCCAAGCGCCACCATCGCTTCCTTTATTGGCTGGGGGCCGGTGGACGACCCGCAATTCATGGTGTTGGTCCGGCTGGATAAGCCGACCATCTCTCCCTGGGGATCGGTCGTGGCCGCTCCGGTCTTTCAAGATGTCGCCCAGCGGCTGGTGGTGTTCCTCGAGATTCGCCCGGATATGGTCAGCCGGTGATCATGGAAAAACCCGAGCAGCTCCCCCGGGTGGTGACCAAGCCGAAACTGACGGTGGCGCTCATCGTGGAGGCGATCGCCGGCGAATCCGTGGCCAGCCAGGTTGTGGGCTCTGGGCCGGAAGCGCTGATCAGCGACGCCGCAATCGACTCGCGTGAAGTCAAACCAGGGACGCTGTTTGTGGCATTTGCCGGGGCGCGTGACGACGGGCACGACTACGTGAACCAGGCCTTCGAGCGCGGCGCCCAGCTGGCCCTGATCGATCACCCGGTGGACACCGCCTTTCCCACGCTGGACCTGCGCTCGGGCGAGCAGCTCGAGCCGGCCGCGCCCCCGTTCTGCCTGCTGGTCGACGACACCCTGGCTGCCCTGCAGGCCGCCGCCCGACACTGGCGCAGCCAACTTGACTTGCGGGTGATCGGAATCACCGGCAGCGTCGGCAAATCCACCACCAAGGAACTGACCGCCGAGGTGCTGCAGACCCGCTACCGCACCCACAAGAACGCCGGCAACCTGAACAACGAGATCGGACTGCCGATGAGCTTGCTGCAGCTGACCGCAGAGCATCAGCGGGCGGTTCTGGAAATGGGCTTTTACGTTCCGGGTGAGATCGCACTGCTGTGCGAGATCGCCAGGCCGCAGGTCGGCGTGGTCACCAACATCAGCGAAGTCCATCTGGAGCGGGCCGGCAGCATCGATGCCATCGTACAGGGCAAGGCGGAATTGGTGGAGAGCCTGCCGCCGGACGGGGTCGCCATCCTGAACTACGACGATCCCCGGGTGCTCGGGATGGCCAAACGGACCCGGGCGCAGGTGTTCACCTACGGGCTGTCACCGGAAGCCGATCTGGCGGCCAGCGAGATTGAAGGGCTGGGACTGGAGGGGGTGCGGTTCGTGCTGCATCACCAGCATGAAGCGTTCCACGTGAAGGTTCCGCTGCTCGGCCGCCATTCGGTACACACGGCGCTGCGGGCGGCGGCGGTCGGATTGTCGGAGGGGCTGAATTGGGATCAGATCCTCGCCGGTCTACAGCACACCAGCAGTCAGCTGCGGTTGGTGGCGGTGAGTGGCCCGGGCGGCGCCATCCTGCTAGACGACACCTATAACGCCGCGCCCAGCTCGGTGCTGGCGGCGCTCAATCTGCTGGCTGAGTTGGAGGGGCGCCGCATCGCAGTTCTGGGCGACATGTTGGAACTGGGCGAATTCGAGCAGGCCGGGCACCGCATGGTTGGGGCTCGGGCCGCCGAGATCGTCGATCGGTTGGTTACGGTCGGCGAGCGGGCTCGCTGGATCGGCGAGGAGGCGGTGCGAGCCGGCTTGCCGGAGGCCTCGCTGACCACCCTGGAGAGCAGTGAGCAGGCGATCGATCACCTCAACGGCCAGATCGGCGGCGGCGACGTGGTGCTGATCAAGGGCTCGCGCGGGGTGCACATGGATGTGATCGTGAATGCGTTGGAGGAGGACTCCGATTGACGCAAGTCGCGGCGGCGCTCACCCTGGGGGGAATCACGTTCCTGCTGGTGGTGATCTGGGGCGGCCCGCTGATTCAAGTGCTTCGGCTGCTCAAGGTCGGAAAGACCATCCGAATCGAAGGGCCGCAGCGGCACTTCACCAAACTCGGCACGCCGACCATGGGCGGTTGGCTTTTCATCATTCCGGTGCTGCTGATCACCGGCATCCTGAACCTGGTCTCCATCATGTCCGGGCTCACGGTGATCGGCCGTTCGATCCTGCTGCCGATGGGCATCATGCTGGGATTTGGCATTCTGGGTGCCGTCGACGACTGGGTCGGCGTGCGCAGCGGCCGGCGCGGCGAAGGATTGCGGGGCCGCTGGAAATTCCTGGCGCAGGTGTTGTTGGCGCTGGGCGCCGCCATTGTGCTGCGCTACGTGCTGAACGCGCCCGAGCTGTTCCTGCCCAACGTGCCGGACGAACTCACGCTCGGGATCTGGTACGTGCCGATCGCGATGTTCGTGATCGTCGCCTCTTGCAACGCGGTCAATCTGACCGACGGGCTGGATGGACTGGCCGGGCTGATCTCGGCCACCGCCTTCGCCGCCTACGGGGCGATCGCCATGCTCCAGGGCCAGACCTTCTTGGTGCGCTTCTGCTTCACCGTGGTGGGCGCGGTATTCGCCTTCCTGTGGTTCAACGCCCACCCAGCGGAGCTGTTCATGGGCGACACCGGCTCGCTGGCATTAGGCGCCACGCTGGCGGTGGTGGCATTGATGACCGGCCAGTGGGCGCTGCTGCCGGTGATCGCCATCATCCCGGTCAGCGTGACCATCAGCGTGATCCTGCAGGTGGGCTACTTCAAGCTCACCAAGGGCAGGCGGCTGTTCAAGATGGCGCCGCTGCACCACCACTTCGAGCTCAGCGGTTGGAGCGATACCCAGATCGTGCAGCGCTTTTGGCTGGTGGCGCTA
>CAZGCX010000206.1:0-4770 GCA_964524585.1 uncultured Anaerolineaceae bacterium | reverse complement strand
CCGGATCGGGCAAGTCTTCCTTGATGGTGGAGGTGCTGTACAAGGCGCTGGCCCGCGAGCTGCAAGGCTCCCGCGAGCTGCCGGGTGCCTATGATCGAATGGAAGGGGTCGAGCTGATCGACAAGGTGATCAACATCGACCAGAGCCCGATCGGACGCACCCCGCGCTCCAATCCTGGCACCTATACCGGACTATTCGATCACATTCGCAAGTTGTATGCCGAATTGCCGGAGTCGAAGGTACGGGGATATAAGCCCGGACGCTTTTCATTCAATGTACACGGCGGCCGCTGCGAGGCCTGCCAGGGGCAGGGCCAGCTTCGAATCGAGATGCAATTCATGCCCGACGTGTACGTGCAGTGCGAAGTGTGCAACGGCGCCCGATTCAACCGGGAAACGTTGCAGGTGCGCTTCAAGGGCAAGTCCATCGCCGATGTGCTGGATATGACGGTCTCGGACGGCCTGGAATTCTTCTCCGCCTTCCCGAAGATGATGCGGGTGCTTGAAACGCTGAACAATGTGGGACTGGGGTACATCCGGATCGGGCAACCGGCGCCCACCCTCTCCGGCGGTGAAGCACAACGGGTCAAGTTGTCACGCGAGCTGTCTAAGCGCAGCCAGGGCCACACATTGTACGTTCTGGATGAACCGTCGGTTGGATTGCATGCGGCCGACGTTTATAAGCTGATTGAAGTACTGCAACAGCTGGTCGATCAGGAAAACACGGTGCTGATCATCGAGCACCATCCGGACATCATCAAGGTGGCCGATTGGGTCATCGACCTGGGGCCAGAGGGGGGCGATGCAGGTGGTCAGCTTGTAGCGCAGGGCACGCCCGAACAGATCGCGGCTGACAAGCATTCCTACACCGGTCAGTTCTTGCGGCCGCACCTCGACCCGAACCCAAGCGCGAAGTAAGTTCCCCCCAAAACGCCACGTCGAGCTTGGAGCCGACGCGGCGAAGTCCGGGTGGGGCTTAGCCCAAACAGTGCACTCGCCGTAGGCTGGGGCAGACGAACCTCATCCCAAAAGGCGTCAAGCGTCCTCAAATCGCGCCGGTGGCTTTACCAGCCGGCCGAATGCGCGTACCGTATTGCCCGGAGGAACATATCCATGGAATCAACCTACGACGTGGTTGTGATTGGGGCCGGGATTATGGGCTGCAGTTCGGCCTTTCAAATGGCGGCGCGGGGGCTCAAGGTCGGAGTGTTCGAGAAATCGGGCCTTGGCGCTGGTTCGACGGGTAAATCCTCCGCAATCATTCGCCAGCACTACTCCAATCAGGTGACCGCCAGAATGGCACTGTACAGCCTGAGGGTGTTTCAGGATTTTGCGGAAGTCGTCGGAGGCGAGGCTGGCTTTACCCAGACTGGGTTCCTGGTGCTGACCCCGCAAGGCGACCTGAGCGGCCTGCACGCGAATCTCGAACTGCAGCGCTCGGTCGGGATCCACACCGAGCTGCTGTCCAGCGATGATCTGCGCGAGCGGTGGCCTTACCTTGAGGCGCAGGACCTGGTGGCGGCCGCCTTCGAGCCGGAGTCAGGCTATGCCGATCCAAACCTGACCGTCGCCAGCTACGCCGAGGCCGCCAAGCGGCGGGGGGCCGAGTTCCACCTCGGAACCGAGGTCACCGGACTGGAATTCCGCGCAGACAAGATCGAGCGGGTAGAAACCGATCGCGGGCCGGTCTACGCTCCCCAGGTAGTGAACTGCGCCGGTCCATGGGGGGCGCGCGTGGCAAAGATGGCCGATATCGAAGCGCCGATTGACCCGTGTCGGGTGCAGGTGGCGATGTTCCGGCGACCGAAGGGATATGAAGACAGTCATCCCACGGTGGCCGATTTCAGCCACGCGACCTACTGGCGACCCGAAACCGGCGGGCTCACCCTGGTTGGCCTGATCGATCCCTCGGAGAGCGAGAATCGGGTTGATCCCGACCACTACAACGAGCGGGTCGATATGGAGTTTGTGGCGGACGTGGGCGATCGACTGGTTCGGCGCTTTCCTGCCATGGCGCACAGCCAGGGGACGCTGGGCTACGCTGCGCTTTACGCCATCACTCCCGACTGGCATCCGATCATTGACGAGTCGTGGCCTGGCAGCGGATTCACGATCTGTGCCGGGTTCAGCGGGCACGGCTTCAAGCTCAGCCCGGCGGTTGGAACCATGGTGGCCGACATGCTGACCGGTAGCCAGACCGAGGGGCTGGATCCGACCCTATTTCGGCTCGGCCGCTTTGCGGCCGGCGAACCGGTCAGCGGCCGCTACACATACAGCATCGCGGGATAGAAATTCCGATTCTCTGGGAACGAAGCTATTCGTAGCGCAGCGCTTCAATTGGATTGAGCGAGGCCGCCCGGGTCGCCGGGTAGATTCCGAAGAACAACCCCACCAGACCCGAAAAGCCGGTCGCCAGCACCACCGCGTTCGGTGACAGTGAAGCATTGATGTCGGTCGCCAATCGGCCGATCAACCAAGTGCCAATGCCTCCCAGTGTGACGCCAATTGCTCCGCCGATCACTGCCAACACCACACTCTCCAACAGGAATTGCGCCAGCACGTCTCGCCGGCGCGCTCCAACCGCCTTGCGCAGGCCGATCTCGCGGGTCCGCTCGGTAACCGAGACCAGCATGATGTTCATGATCCCGATACCGCCCACGAGCAAGGAGATGGCGGCGATCGCCCCCAGGAAAATGGTGATGGTGCCCAGCACGCTCTCTGCAGAGCTCAGAATCTCCGCCTGGCTGATGACGGTGAAGTCGTCTTCGTCCCCGATCTTGATTTCGTGGCGCTGGCGCAGCACCTGTTCGATCTGCTGCTTGGCTGTTCCGGCCCGGTCCTCGGCGATCGCCTGGGCATAGATGACCGAGATGTGATAGTCGCCTCGGCTGCCACGAGATGGGAACAGGCGGGTCTGTGCGGTGGAGAGTGGGATGTAAACCACGTTATCCTCGCTGGCAAACGCCGAGCCGCCCCGCGCTTCGAGCACACCAATCACTTTGAATGCCACATCGTCGATCCTCATCTGCTCGCCCACTGGTAGCGCGTTCTCCGGGAACAGCTCATCCACCACGTCCGGCCCGATCACCGCTACCCGCGATTGCGCCACCTGGTCGCCCTGATCGAAGAACCGCCCAACTGCAATCGCAGCCGATCGCATTTGGGCGTAGTTGGGCTGCACGCCCGAAATCGACAGCAGCGCGCTTTCGCCTTGGTAGCTGACGGTCGCCGCACCGGACAGCTCGGTGGAGATCGCTGCTACGTCCGGCGCCTGAAAGGGATCGAGCAGCGCCTGTGCGTCTCCATTGGTCAATCCCTTGCCGCCGGCGGTGGCTGAACTCGCCCCGCCGCGCTGGGTTTCGAAATTTCCTGGAGCCACAAACAGCAGGTTGGAGCCGATACTGCGGAATTGATCAGTGATGTAGGATTGGACCGCGTTGCCAGCCGACATCAGCGTGATCACCGCTCCGACGCCGATAATGATGCCCAGCATGGTCAGCGCCGCCCGCAGCTTGTTGGCCCACAGCGCCCGCAGGGCAACCCGTACGCTCTCGATCACCGTCACTGTGGGTTGGCCTCCGCCTCGAGGCTGACTTCCGATGGGCGGTCCACCTCCCCCGCGCGCAGTCGATGTACCACCGACTCATCGGCCACGATCCGGCCGTCCTGCAAGCGAATCACCCGATCGGTGTGGCGGGCAATGAACGGATCGTGGGTAACGATCATGACCGTGATTCCGCCCCGCCCGTTCAACTGCTGCAGGATCTCCATAATTTCGACCCCTGACTTACTGTCCAGATTGCCGGTCGGCTCATCTGCCAGGATGATCGAGGGGCGGTTGACCAGGGCACGGGCGATCGCCACCCGCTGCTGCTGGCCACCGGACAGCTCATTGGGATGGTGGTTCATCCGATCCTGCAGGCCGACCTGGATCAGGGCCTGCCGTGCCCGCTCGTCGCGCTCGCGCCTGGATGCCCCGGCGTACAGCATCGGCAGTTCGCAGTTTGCCAGTGCGGTGGTCCGGGGCAAGAGATTGAAGGTCTGAAACACAAACCCGATTCGGCGGTTTCGAATGGCGGCCAACTGATCGTCGCTGAGCCGGCCGACCTCTTCTCCTTCCAGCTGGTAACTGCCCGAGTCGGGCTGGTCCAGACATCCCAGCACATTCATCAGGGTCGATTTGCCGGAACCGGAAGGACCCATGACGGCCAGCAATTCGCCGCGCTGGATTTCAAACGATACTCCGCGCAAGGCCCGCACCTCGACCTCACCCAGCTGATAGGTGCGGATCAGATTCTTGACTTTGATAATGCTGCCGTCGCCGGCTGCCTTATCCGCCTCCAAAGAAGCCTCCCCCCGGTCGGCTTGGGCTCTGATCGATCGTGACGCCGACCTCCTGCCCCGCCTCCAGGCCGGACAAGACCTGACTGAAAGCTTCGTTCCGCAATCCCAGCTCCACCACCTGGCGTTGGCGGGTGATCCCCTGATGGACGGTCACGTACACCTCGCCGGTATCCGAATCGAACTGAAGCGCCCAGTTCGGCACCAGGACCGCAGCCGCTTCCTGCGCCACCGAGACGCTCAACGCCGCAGTCATTCCCACCCGCACTTGTTGGTTCTCCGAGTCGAGCACCACCCGCACCGGGTACTGGGTACTTCCGGTCGCGGGTTGCGGCGATAGATCGATGCTGGCCACCCGGCCCTGTAGCGCGAGCTCCGGCAACGCGTCCAGTGTGATGCTGACCCGCTGCCCCCGCGCGACCTGCGCAAT
>CAZGCX010000205.1:0-4789 GCA_964524585.1 uncultured Anaerolineaceae bacterium | reverse complement strand
CACCCTCGACGATATGCAGGGCGATCTCCAGATGCATACCACCTGGAGCGACGGGACCAAGTCGATTGTTGAGATGGCCGAGGCGGCGCGGAAGCTGGGCTACAAGTTCCTGGCCATTACCGACCATTCTAAGAGCCTGGGGGTGGCCAACGGACTGTCGGTGGAGCGGGTGCAACAGCAGCGAGCCGAGATCGAGAAAGCACAAAGGAAGCTGGGCGCCAACCTACTGTTGCTGCACGGGACCGAGATGGAGATTCTGGCGGACGGCACTCTGGACTACGAGGATAACGTGCTGTCGGAGTTCGACCTGGTGATCGCCTCGCTGCACACCTCACTGCGCCAGCCGCGCAATAAGGCCACGGCACGTTTGTTGGCGGCGATCGAGAACCCGCACGTCGACATCATCGCCCATCCCACCGGACGCCTGCTGGGCGAGCGCGATCCTGCAGACCTCGACATGGACCGCATTCTGGAGGCGGCCCTGGCAAACGACATCATCTTGGAGATCAATGCCAACCCGCAGCGGCTGGACCTCAATGATATCTACGCACGCAGAGCGCTCGAGATGGGAGTTAAGCTGGCGGTCAATACCGATGCCCATCACCCAGACCATCTGCATTTCCGCAGCTACGGGATCACCGTCGCACGCCGGGCTTGGGCGACCGCCAAGGACGTTGTGAATTGCTGGACTCCCAGGCAGCTGCAGAAGCACCTCGCAGGGCGGACTGGATGATCGCTCACAATCGACCCTGGACTGAAGACTGCAGGCCAGCGGGCGGACCACCAGATTAGCAATCGCAGGGGCCTGACTGCCCGACGGGCGCGACCACCCGGCGGCCGACGGGGTTAAGTGTGTGACTTTGCCGATACGGAGGGCATCGAAGCATGGCGTCGCCGGCGTTTGTAACTGACAGCACGGCCTATCTGCCTGACGATTTGCGCCAGGAGTATGAGATCCAGATCGTTCCGCAAGTGTTGATTTGGAACGAAAACACGCTGCTCGATGGAATCGATATCCAACCGACCGAGTTTTATGAACGCTTGAGTTCGGCATCCACCATGCCGACCACATCTCAGGCAACGATCGGCGCCTTCAAGCAAGCCTTTGAACCGTACGTCCAGCAGGGCAGGCCGATCATCAGCGTGCTGCTCTCCGCCAAGCTGTCTGGAACGATCCAGTCGGCTCAGCAGGCCAAAGACCTGTTTCCCGGAGCACAGATCGAGATCGTAGATTCGGAGTCCGCAGCAATGGCGATGGGGTTCCAGGTACTAGCAGCCGCCCGGGCCGCCAAGGACGGCAAGTCGTTCGAAGAGGTGCTGGAGCTGGCGCGCGGTGCGAAGCGCCAGACTGGGGTGGTTTTGATGGTGGATACCCTGGAGTTTCTGCATCGCGGCGGGCGGATCGGCGGCGCGGCCCGACTCCTAGGTACCGCACTCAATCTCAAGCCGATCCTGGAGCTGCAAGGTGGCGTGCTGGAGGCAGTCGATCGGGTCCGGACCCGGACCAAAGCGAGAGCTCGGCTGCTCGAACTCATCGAGGAGCGGATCGCCGGGCGGCCGAACGTCCGGTTGGCGGTGCTGCACGCTGCGGCTGAGGCCGATGCACGGGAGTTGCTGGCAATGGCGGCGGACCGGTTCCATCCGGTGGAACAAGTGTTTTCCGAGGTCAGCCCGGTCGTCGGTGCCCACGTGGGCCCGGGAACGCTCGGCATGTGCTACAGCGTAGAACTGTAGTTTCTCAGCGGAGGGCAGTGCACATTCGCCCCTCGGAGGCCGGTGATTTGCTACCGGTCTGTGGGGAATTCGTCCAGCGAATAGAAGGTGTAGCGGTCCTGGAAGTAGGCGACCCCTGCCGGAAGGCTTGAGTCGATTCGGAACTGCAGTGTCATCTGGCGCTGTTCTCCCGGCTGCAACGTCTGCTCAGTAAAACAGAAGCACTGGATGGTCTGGAAGTAGCTGGCCACCTCTGAGGGACCGACCTGGTGGACTGCCTGGGCAGTTATCGTCTGGTCCGAAATGTTGCGCGCCAGATAGCTGACCATCACCAGCTCTCCTGGGACGGCAAGCACCTGACGTTCAACTGGATAGAACTCCCACGGAAGCCCGGGGCTGACTGCGCCGGCGAGCCGCACCGTGACCACCTCGCCCCAGTTCTGGACGACCCGCCAACCGCGATCCTGCCGGATCAGGTTGTAGCCCAGGTCATCCTCGACAAAGCGCAGGTCGCCGCGCTCATACAGACGGTCGAGCGCGTCCAGCGACGCCCCAAGGGCGCTCGAATCGGCTTTGGTCTGCTCGACCAAATCGATGAACTCGGGCTGTGCGCGGTCCGGGAAATGGGCGTGGGCGGTCACGATCACCTGGTCCGGGCGATCGGAAACCAGCGCGATCAGCTGAAACTTCCCCCAACCTGCCAGCCGTTGGTAGAGTGCCGCTGACCCCGAATCCAGCGGTTCGTTTTGGGCCAGATACGTGTCTTCATCCGTGGCAGCCTGGTCTTCGGCCGAGACCTTGCTCCAGACCGCTCGGTAATCGTGGGTGTAGCTATCCAAGAAGAATGCCTGTGCGATCTCGGCCGGAGAGTTGTCGGTCGACGTCAACCGGAGCAGGTAGATGGCGGCCAGTCCCGAAAAGCCCAACAGAACGCCGGTAGCCAGCGCTGTGAAAGTCTTCAACTGATTTCTAGTTGAACCTCGGATTAAGAGCCTACCGCAGTTCCCATCAAGTAGAGCGCCGGGTAGAAGAAGACCCAAACGACGTCGATAAAGTGCCAGTAGATGGCGCAAGCCTCCACCGTGAAATGGTCATCAACAGAGTAGCGGCCGCGAATCCCCTTGACCAGGATGACCAAGATGATGACTACTCCGCTCAATACGTGGAAGGCGTGCAGGCCGGTCATCCCGTAGAGCACCGCTCCAAACACACCGTCGGTCGGCCCGAGTTCGCCTCGCCATTCGAGCCCGATCACGGCGGCCAAGAACGCGACACCCAGGAGTGCGGTGATTGCCAGGCTGGCCAGGAAATCGATCCGGTCACCGCGCGTGACGGCGATTTCGGCCCGGTTCATGAAGAAACTGCTGATCAGCAGGACCACCGTGACCGTCACGCCGAGCCGCTGGTCGAGGTCGGGACGGGTGGCTCCCCAGAGCGTGAAGCGCATCAGCAACAAGGAGCCGAATAGGAAGACCTCCGACAGCAGGAACAGCCAGAGCCCGAACCGGCCCCGTTCAGATCGGCGGACAACTGCGCTGGTGGTCATTGGTTGGCGCCCCACAGGCGCGAGATGTGCATGAACACCTGGGCAATGATGGCCGCTTTGGCGATGCCAATGACCAGCAGCAGCCCGATCAACTCACCGTCGACCTGGAATTCGAACCAAGTCAGCGCGCCCAAAGCAAACAGCGTCAGCAGTCCATTCAAATAGGCCCGTCGGTTTGACGAATTCATCTTCAATCGGCCGCGGCGGTTGCCGGCTGCGCAGCCTGGCCGTAGTCGTACGGCCCGCTGGTGATTACCGGCGGCGCCTCAAAGTTGTGCACCGGCGGCGGCGAGCTGACCTGCCACTCCAGGGTCAACGATCGCCACGGATTCGGTCCGGCCAGCACCCCGCGGCGCCAACTTACGATCGCGTTATACAGGAAGGGGAGGATCGCAAGGCCAAGCAGGAAACTGCCCAGGCTGGCGATCCGGTTGACGGTGGTGAATTCGGGTGCGTAGGTAGCAACCCGGCGCGGCATCCCTTGCAGGCCAGCCCAATGCATTGGCAAGAATGTCAGATTGAAGCCGATGAAGGTCATCCAGAAGTGCAGCTTCCCGACCCGATCGTCCAGCATCCTGCCGCTGATCTTGGGGAACCAGAAGTAACAGGCGGCAAATACGCCCTGCACTGCACCGCCAAACAACACGTAGTGCAGGTGAGCCACCACGTAGTAGGTGTCCTGCACGTGGATATTCACCGGCACAGCAGCAAGCGTGATCCCGCTCAAACCGCCGATCACGAACATCGCGATGAATCCCAGCGCAAACAGCATGGGGGTCTTGAGATCGAGCACGCCGCCCCATATGGTGCCAAGCCAATTGAAGATCTTTACCCCGGTCGGCACCGCGATCACCATCGAGGTGGCCATGAAAGTGATCTGCATCGCTGGCGACATCCCGGTGGTGAACATGTGGTGGGCCCAGACCAGGAACCCCAGCAGGGCGATCGCCATCGAAGAGATCGCGATCGCCTTGTAGCCAAACACCGGCTTGCGGCTGAACACCGGGAGCACATCGGACACGATGCCCATGGCAGGCAAGACCATGATGTACACCGCCGGATGCGAGTAAAACCAGAACAGGTTCTGCCAGGCCAGCGGATCGCCGCCGGCTGTCGCGTCGAAGAATCCCATTCCGACTATTCGCTCCAACACCAGCAGCAGCAGGGCGGTGGTCAGCACCGGCGTCGCCAACAAGACCATGATCGAGGTGGCGAGCATCCCCCAGCAGAACAGGGGCAGCCGTCCCCAGGACATGCCTTCGGTTCGCATGGTCGACATCGTTGTGAGGAAGTTGATCGCGCCGAGCAAGGAGGAAGTCCCGATAATGATGGCGCCGATCGCCCAAAGAGTCTGTCCGTCGGGACCCTGCAGGCTGAGTGGTGCATAGGAGGTCCAGCCGGCGTTGGCCTGGCCCACGCACCGTATCGGCCAGCAACCCTGCGGCAATCAGTTGACTGAGCCTCTGCGCCAGACTTTTGGCGTTCCGCGACAACAGCGCTGCCAATTGTGGTGTGGTCACAAGGCGGCAC
>CAZGCX010000204.1:0-4798 GCA_964524585.1 uncultured Anaerolineaceae bacterium | reverse complement strand
CTGGCTGCGGACATTCCGAGCGGCCGGGCAATTGCACCGGGAACGGTTCGAATGATCGAGTTGGTCGAGCAACAGTTCGACCATGAGGCCGGCGAGATCGCCAATCAGATCTCGCTGCGAATGACAATCGAGGTGGAGGGTCTCAGCTTCGAATCGGCTCAAGCAGAACGGGCGATCGGCGCCCGTTTGACCAGCTCGGTTCCGGCCGGACGGTTCATCGTGCCCGGCTCGTTGGTGTTCATCCCGGTCAGCTCGGAGCGCGACCTGTCGGGAGCGACGGTTCAGTTTCGGGTTCGGGCAGGTGAGGCGCATCAACTCGATTTGGCCGCGGTCCGCCAGGCCGCCCGCGGCGCCCCGTCTTCCGGTATAGGCCAGATGTTGGAAACTCGCTTCCGTCTGGCGAGTCCGCCCGACATCGACCTTCGCCCGTTTTGGCTGCCCTGGATGCCGCTGCTTGAAACGCGTATCGGGGTGGACTGGATCTGGAACAACGGTTGATGAGCCGGGGTCTCGGATCTGGCAGGGCCGTGCTGCAGAATCACCCGGGTTTGCTCTGGACAATCCGTCGATGAGCCGGATTCTAGCGGTTGATCCGGGGGAGGTGCGGATCGGCCTGGCGCTTAGCGACCCGACCCGGATGATCGCCAGCCCGCTCAAAGTGCTGAGCCACGTTTCGCGGCAACATGACGCCAGCGTGATCGTCGAGGTGGCCCAGGAGCACGCAGCGGAGATGATTCTGGTCGGTTTGGCGCTTGACCAGGAGGGTGAGGTCGGGCCGCAAGCACGCCGGGCACTGCGGCTGGTAGAGGCAGTTCGTAAGGTGGCAGCGATCCCGGTCGAAACCTGGGATGAAAGCGGAACGACGCAGGCCGCGCTGGAGCATACAGAGCGAGACGAGCTGCTCGACGCTCGGGCAGCGGCCTTCTTGCTGCAGGACTATCTCAACTCACTTCCCCGTCAGACGCCGGCGGATCAACCATGAGCGTGGTCCTCCAATCTTGGCGATGAGACGGAGGGGATAGGAAGCGTGGCGGGGCGAAGCAGGCGAATCTTCGGGCTGGCACTGGTGCCGTTGCTGTTGTGCGGCTTGATTGCTTTGGCAGGCCTGTCGCTTCTGGCAGTGGCCGGGGTGCTGGGCGAGGTCGGCCCAGCAGCGCCCGACCTCAGCCTGGCCGATCGATTTCCGTTGGCGGTGCACTTGCTGGCCCGGGCGCCAGCGCTCGATTCGGCGGCGGGAGACCCGGCGGCTTCGCTCGAACTGGTGGTGGCCGAGGGCAGCAACGCACAGGGGGTGATCGATCAACTGGTCGAGAGCGGTGTGGTGCATGATGGCCTGCTGCTGCGCAGCTACCTGCAGTACCGCGGACTGGATGTCGGCATTCAGGCCGGGTCCTACAGCGTGAACGGGAGCATGACCATCCGTGAGCTTTCCGAAGCACTGCAAACCGCCCGACCGGCCGAGGCGGTGCTCACGATTCTTGAGGGCTGGCGGCTGGAGCAGGTGGGGGCGGCGCTCGATCTGGCAGGCCTGAGCTATGGGAGCGCGGAATTCTTGGCTCTGGTCCGAACTCCGTCGGTGGAACACCCGCTGCTGGCCGAGCTCGAGCCTGGGAGGTCGCTGGAGGGGCTGCTGTTTCCCGACACCTATCGGCTGGAGCCACAGAGCGGGCCGGAAGCGCTGGTCAAGGCCGCGCTCGACAACTTTGACCTCCAGGTCGATGCGGATTTGCGGGAGCAGTACCATGCATACGGATTGACCCTCTATCAAGCCGTGACGCTGGCCTCGATTGTGGAACGAGAGGCGGTGGTTGATTCGGAACGGCCGTTGATCGCGGCGGTATTCCTAAGACGCCTGCGCGGTGGCTTGCCACTGGAGGCCGATCCCACGGTCCAGTACGCGCTGGGGCAGCAGCCGGATGGTGGCTGGTGGAAAGCGCCGCTCAGTTTCCTCGATCTGGAGTTCGACTCCCCCTACAACACCTACCGCTATACCGGACTGCCTCCTGGCCCGATCAGCAATCCCGGGCTGTCTGCCCTGCAGTCGGTCGGATCACCAGCCGACACCAGCTACCTGTACTTCAGGGCAGCCTGTGACGGCTCCGGAACCCACCTGTTCGCCGAGACCTTTGAAGAGCATCTGGCGAACGCCTGCCCCTGACCGGGGCTATTTGGCGAGAAAATCAACCAGCTTGCGGCGCGCCTCGGGATCACGCAGCCGCTTCAGCGCTTGGGCTTCGATTTGCCGTGCCCGCTCTCGGGTGACTCCGAGCTTCTTGCCGACCTGCTCCAGGGTGTAGGCAACCCCATTCGTCAATCCGTAGCGTAGTTCGAGCACGATCCGTTCGCGTGGCGGGATGATCTGCAATGCCTCCCAAAGCTCCTGCCGCAGCAGACTTGCATCCACCAGCTCCGGCGGTGCGGCCGCTTCCTGGTCCTCTAGAAAGTCGCCCAACACCGAATCCTCGCCTTCGGCGGTCGGAGTCTCCAGCGAGAGCGGAAGCTGGGCGACGGTTCTCATCTGCAGCACCTTGTCGCTGGTGAGCTGCAGATGCGCTGCCAGCTCCTCGTCGGTGGGCAGCCGGCCAAGCTCTTGAGTCAGCTGATGGTTGGCGCGCAGCAGCCGATTGATTTGGTCCCCCATGTGCACCGGCAGCCGGATCGTCCGCCCCTGATCGGCGATGGCGCGGGTGATCGCTTGTCGAATCCACCAGGTGGCGTAGGTCGAGAACTTTAATCCGCGCTTGTACTCGAACTTCTTGGTAGCTCGGATCAGGCCGATGTTCCCTTCCTGAATCAGGTCCGGGAACGGTACTCCGCGTCCGATGTATTTCTTAGCGACGCTGATGACCAGTCGGGAATTGGCGGTGAGCAAGTGTTCGCGCGCTGCCCATCCGTCCTCCGCGTAGCCCTGCAGTTTCTCGGTTTGCTGCGGCCCGAGATCGCCTCGCGCCAGCGAGCGGCGCGCTTTCCGGCCACGTTCGATCCGCTTGGCCAGCTCAACCTCCTGCTCGGCATTCAGCAGCGGAGTGCGGCCAACCTCTTTCATGTACTGACCCAGCGAGTCGTCTGGCTCGTGCTCGTGGTGGCGGGCGGAATCGGTCCAGTTTGGGTCGGGGGTCTGATCGCCACTGTCCGAAGCGACCGACCGTCCTTTGGCGAACTTGTCGTCAGTCATGGCTCCCGTTCTCGGCAGCTCGACCCCGCGACCCCGCATTGAGCTACCTGGTTTGATTTATTGGATATATACAACGATTGTGGAGTGCGGTTCAACGGGACTCAAGTGATCTGGACAAGCCGCTCCGAAGCTTTTCTCCGGCGTCATGTACGGCTAAGATTGGAATCTTCGGCGATCGCCGGCCCCACGAATCTTATGGCTATGCGCAGCGCGACGTTCGAACCACCCGAAAGAATCCGATTGGAGCAAACATGACTGACGGCCAGACGCACCTCCGCCCGTACGGCAGTTGGCCCTCCCCGTTCAGCGCCGAGCTGGTCTCCGGCGGATACCGCCGGCCGGATCAAATCATGGTGTCGGACGGCGTGATCTACTGGAGCGAGCGACGACCTAAAGAGGGTGGTCGAATCGCCGTGATGCGGCTCGCTCCCGGAAAACCGGCTGAGCAGGCCACCCCGTCAGGATTCAACTGCCGCACCCGGGTCCACGAGTACGGTGGGGGCGCCTTCCTGGCAGATGGCCTGACGCTGTATGCCTCTCGCTTCGAGGACCAACGGTTGTATCGCTGCGAGGCTGGAAATGAGCCGGTCCCGATCACACCGGAGCCCGAACTGCCGGCCGCGCTGCGCTACGCCGACGGCCGGCTGACCCTGGATCGCAGATCCATCATTTGCGTGCGCGAGCTGCACCGCGCCGACGGCCAGGTCGACAATGAGTTGGCTCTGCTCCCGGTCGATGGTAGCCAGCCGCCGATTTCGATCGCCAGTGGGCGCGACTTCTACGCCTTTCCGCGGCTGAGCGAGGACGGCCAGCAGCTGGCCTGGCTCGAATGGGACCATCCGCAGATGCCATGGGATGGGACCGAGCTGTGGATCGCCGACCTGGCCAGGGATGGCGCGCTCACCGACCGTCGCAGGATTGCCGGGGGTCCCGAAGAGTCCATCTTCCAACCCGGTTGGAGCCCGGACAGCGTGCTGCACTTCGTCTCGGATCGCAGCGGCTGGTGGAACCTCTACCGCTGGCGCGATGGGCAAGCGGAGCCGCTGGCGCCCCTGGAAGCCGAGTTCGGATCACCAATGTGGGCACTGGGGCTGTCCCAATACGCCTTCCTGGCGGATGGGCAGCTGTTGTGCGTTTACAGTCAGCGGGCGATGGACACACTGGCCGTCATCTCCGAATCGGGCCTGCGTCCGCTACAGACCGAATTCAACTCATTTCACCGCCCCAATCTGCAATTCGATGCGAGCTCAAATCGCGCGGTGTTCATCGCGGGCAACAAGCTCCGACCGGCGGGTGTGCACGCGCTCGAAATGGGCAGCGGCGAGCTTCAGGCGCTCAGTGCGCCGCCCGCCAACTTGCCCGACCCCGAATTCATCTCCCTCGGCAAGCCAATATCATTTGCCACTGCGGACGGGCAAGAGGCGCACGCGATCTACTACCGGCCGGCCAGCCCTGACTCCGCCGGTCCGGCCGACCAGCGGCCGCCGCTGCTGGTGGTCAGTCACGGGGGCCCGACCAGCAACACCAACGCTGAGTTCCACCTGCCGATCCAATACTTCACCAGCCGGGGCTTTGCCGTGGTGGACCTCAACTATCGCGGAAGCACCGGCTACGGGCGAGCGT
>CAZGCX010000203.1:0-4808 GCA_964524585.1 uncultured Anaerolineaceae bacterium | reverse complement strand
CCCTGCCGCACTGCCGGCGCAGCACGCAGGGGGGGAGATCGGTTAGATCCCCAGCGAGCGGGCAGCCCGATCCGGAAGCTCGGCCATCGGGCCGACCTGCTGGGTCAAACGCGGCAACGATTCGATGAAGGCCCGACCGTAGCTCTTGGTGAGCAGCCGGGCGTCGAAGCTGACCGCCACGCCGCGATCCGAGCGGGTGCGGATCAGCCGGCCGAATCCCTGACGAAAGCGCAGAATCGCTTCCGGCAGCGAGTATTCGCCGAACGGATTCTCGTAGGTCTCGGCGCGGGCGGCAATGATCGGGTCGCTGGGCACATCGAACGGCAGGCGGGCAAACACCAGTACCGAAAGCGCCGGTCCGGTCACATCCACTCCCTCCCAAAACGACCGGGTCCCCAGCAGCACTGCAGCCTCGCTTGTCCGGAAGCTCTCCAGCAACGCGTGCCGGGAGGCCCCTGAGCGTTGCTCCATGACTGTGATGCCCGCGCTGGCCAGCGGTCCGTTGATCGCTCGGGCGGTGGTGAGCAGCTGTTCGTGTGAGGTGAACAGCACCAGCGCTCGACCGCCCGTGGCCCGGCACAAGGCCACCAGGCCGCGCTCGAACGCTGCCTGGTAGGCACGGCGGTCAAACGGCTCGGGGATGTCGTTCACCAGGTACAACAGGGTCGAGTCCTCGAAGTCAAAGGGTGATCCGAGAGCTAACTCGTTGGCCTCGTCCGCCCCCAATCGCTTGCGCAAGTAGTCGAACTCGCCGGAGGTGGTCAGCGTGGCGGAGGTCAACACGATCGACTCCTTCTGGTGCCACAGATGCTGCTCAACCAGCGGACCGACATCCAGCGGCGCGGCGTGCATCGACAGCCGGCCCGGATCGCCGAACAGTTCCATCCAATAGATCCGGTTTGAGTCCGACTCGAAGATCAACTCGTCCAGGCTTTGCCAGATCTCCCCCAGATCTCGCGCCAGGATACGCACCGCGACGGAGAGGTCTTCTGCCGGTTCCAGAGCGTCTTCCGTCAACTGTTCGATCTCGGTACCAATTTGCGTCAGCCGCTCATAGACCGCCACCAGCGGCGTGCGCAGCTCGTCCCAGCCGATCTCCACCTCGCTCCAGAGAGGTAGGCTGCGGGTGGAAGGGGTGATGCGCTCCTGCTGGCCATATCGTCCAACGGCCTCCCCCTCGCGTCGCCGCTCGAGGAATTCCATGATGGTTTGGAAGAACCGGCCGCTCAACTCGCTGGCTTGCCGGGCAGATTCTGCGACTCCAGCTACGACTGCCTGGAGGTCGGCCATCGCCGCCTCGGGCAGGCTGGCACGCCCCATGTCCAGAATACGCTTCAAGGTTCCGGAACCGGAGCTGGTCAGATCGCGCAGCACCCGCTGCAGGTCCGATTCGGTAACATCGAACCGCAGCCCGCGGGTGGTGGCCGATTCCAGGTGGTGGGCCTCATCCACCACCAGGTATTCATATTCGGGTATCACCCGATTACCGGTCCCGATGTCGGCCAAAAGCAACGCGTGGTTCACGATCACCACCTGGGCGCTCTCGGCCGCTCGCCGGGCCTGGTAGTAGGGGCAGGTTCCGCCGGTGTGCATCAGGCAAGACTCCAGGCTGCCATCTTCGTAATCGGCCGAAAGCCGGGACCAGACCGCACCTTCCGCCGGGCCCCGCAGATTGATCTGGGTCACGTCCCCGTTGCCGCCGCCCTGCAGCCAGACGTAGATCTTGGCCAGCACCCGCGCTTCGTCCGGCGTCCGAGGTCCGAGCCGGCCCAGCGCTGACAGCCGCCGGGGGCACAGGTAGTTGCTGCGTCCCTTGAGCACCGAAGCGGTGAAGTCGCGTTGCAGGGCGCGGTTGAGGTCGGGTATGTCCTTGTTGATCAGCTGATCCTGTAGATTGATGGTGTTGGTCGACACCAACACCCGCCGTCCGTTGCTTGCCGCCCACTCGAAACTGGGGATCAGGTAGGCCATGGACTTGCCGGTGCCGGTCCCGGCCTCCACCAGCAAGTGCTCGCTGTTGGAAAAGGCCTGTGCAACCGCCTCAAGCATCTTCACCTGCTGGGTGCGGTGCTCGAAGGCCGGGAAGGCGGCGGCGAAGGCTCCACCCGGCTCGAGGATTGCCGCCAGCGCCTCCGAATCCAATGGCTGTGGAACGTCCGCCGGGGCCAGCGGCTCGCGCTCGATCGGTGGCTTGGAGAACGCGGCGAATGTCAGTCGCCCGCCGGCCCGCTCTTCGGCAGCCGTCGCGGCGGCTGCCGGCGCATGTTCCGCGGCCTCCGCCTGCATGCGTTCGTCCAGCGCTGCCTCGAAGGCCCAGGCTGCACCCCAATCCACGCCGCGTCCGAGTTCGTCAATCGCTTGCAGCAGTGGGAGCGGCAACTCGAGCAGCCGCTCATACAGCCGGCGAAACACCAACATCGTGGTGCGCGCGTCTTCCAGTGCCCGGTGTGCATCTCGCTGTGGGATCTGAAGTTGGCTGGCGAGGCCGCCAAGGCTGTAGCGCCCGGCGTCCGGCAGCACCACTGCCGCCAGATCGTAGGTGTCCAGCGGCGGGTTGTCGGCAAACAGGCCTCGCTGTTGAAGGAAGCCCAGGTCGAATGAAACCTGGTGGCCGAGGATCGGTGTATCTCCAACGAAGTTCTCGATCGTGCTCAGCACCTCGGTCATGCGAGGCGCTTCCGCCAGCATTTCGTCGGTGATCCCGGTCAACTGGGTGATGAAATGCGAAAGCGGCCGGCCGGGATTGATCAGCTGGGTGAACTCGTCTTCAATCCGACCGTCACGAAATCGAACCGCGCCGAATTCGATGATCGCGTCGCGGGCCGGATCGAGTCCGGTGGTTTCGAGGTCGAGTGCTACCAAAGATTGCACGGGAGAGGGGATTATAGCCTTGCAGGCCACACCCAGGGAGCGGGCGCAGGCGGGTAGCCGGAAGGCAGCCAAACCCAGGGAGCGGGTGCGAGCAAGTAGCTCGCGGCACACCAAACAGACCCGCGAGGCGCCTATGCTATACTGCGCGAGGTGGGTTCCAGGGGCAACGACTCGTGCATTGTGGTGTTTGTTTAAAGTGATCCCGGATGACTGAAGTCCGGGAAGTTGACGAGATGGAGCTGGTTCGCCGGGCTGCCGAGGATTCGGAAGCCTTCGGTGAACTTTACAACCTCCACGTCACGCGCATTTACAACTACATCTACTATCGCACCGGCGATTATCAGGACGCCGAGGACTTGACCGCCCGGGTCTTCCAACGTGCGCTTCGGCACGTTGGAGGTTTTCAGGATCAGGGCGTGCCGTTCTCGGCCTGGCTATACCGCATCGCGCACAATTTGGTTGCCAACTGGCACCGTGATCGGAGCCGAAGGCCGGTAGTGCCGCTCGAGGAGCACCTGGCCGACACCGGGTCCAGCAGCCATCCGGAAGTGCTTGCGATGGCGGAGGAAGAGAACCGACTGCTGTTGGAGGCAGTGCGCCGGCTGCCCGAAGATCGGCAGCAGTTGCTGATCTTGAAGTTTGCGGAACGGCTATCGAATGCCGAGATCGGCGAAATCATGGGCCGCACTGAGGGAGCGATCAAGAGCCTGTATCACCGGACATTGAACGCGCTGCGGGATGAGATCAAACAGATCAGCGAAACCGGTGAATGATCCAAGACGCGGCACGGCAGGATTGACGGGCTGGTTACCGACGCGCGACGGATAGCGAATGGCAGGAAGTACGAAGTTCGATCGAAAAAAGATTGAGGCTTGGCTGGAGCAGTCGCTGGTGCCAGTGGAGCCGAGCCCGGCTTTCGTGCGGCGATTGCGGGCTCGCCTGGTTACGGTTCAGGGCGATCGAATGTTTTCGCCCTGGATGCTGATTTTGATCTTGGCCTCGATGCTGATCCTGATCGCCACCTGGCTGGGGCTCGGAATGCGCCTGCTATTGGCGTTGTTGAGTCTGTTTGGCTTGATGGAACGACGACGCCGTCAGACGCCGCTGCAAGGCGAGTTGATCGAAGGCTCGAGTTAGAACAACCCCCACTCGGCGCCAACCCCCTCTTCCATCATGCTCGGGTCCCACGGCTGCATCGCCAGCTCGATCGTGGTGGCTGATCCGGTCGCCTGCTCGGCTTTGGAGCGGGTGCTCTCGAGCAGTGCCGGGCCGTACGGACAGAATGGGGTCGTCATGATCATCGTGACGTGTTGGCTGCCGTTCTGAATGTGCAGGTCTCGCACCAGCCCCAATTCAATCACGCTCAAGCCGATCTCGGGGTCGACGACTTCTCGCAGCGCCTGCCGAACTTGCTCTGCCTGATCCGGATTGGTCGAATCGGCCTCCCAAATCACCCCAGGTGAATCACTCATACGTCGAAAGCTCCTGAACATGGCCCGCAGCACGCAGGGCAAAGGTGCAATGCGCCGCGCCGTCCAGCAGGCACTCGACGCGCTCGATTGGAAGGTCTAGCGCGGTAGCGATGAAACGGGTGTCGATGCTGCACACTTCTGGATGTTGGCGGCCGACTTGCACGTAAGGACAACTCAGCTCGCGGATGATCACCTGGTCGTCCCGCCACTCGTACTCGGCGTCGAACCCCTCTTCGGCCAACAACTCCATCAGCCGCGGAAGGCGTTGGTTGAGCTCCAATCCAGCCAGTTGGACCGCGTACTCGTCGGCCATCGTGCTGGCGACCTGCGGGCAGGGCGCCACCCAGGACGAGAAGCAGCTCTCGGACGCCCGGGTGATCAAGACCGTGCTGGCCCTGATCGGGTGCCAGGGCGGCAGCAACGATCTCAACATCGTGGCGGAGCTTTTCGAGGAGAGCAGCCGCG
>CAZGCX010000202.1:0-4822 GCA_964524585.1 uncultured Anaerolineaceae bacterium | reverse complement strand
TCCTGAGTACCCTTCATAGGAGATAATGACCGTATGTTTCCCTGCTGAAACATTCTCAAATTCAGCAATTCCTGCAGTATTGGTGTACGCAACCTGCACATCGGAATGAATCTCTACCTTTGCTCCCTCTACCGGCTCTCCTTCGGTATTCACGACTTTAATGGTGACGGCATATCCTTTCTCTTGGACTTCCTCGAGTTCTTCCTCATCCTCGGTGGTAATATGTTCTTCTTCGATGATTTCAAGCTCTGGATCTTGCCCCGTGAGCGGTGGTTGTGGATCGCGATCCTGAGCTTAGTGGCAGCATGCGCACCGACTCCCGACCTGGCCCCTCCAACCACTCTTGCACCAACCGCCCTTCTCAGTCCAACTGCCTCACCCGCGCCAACCCGGTTGCCTTCGCCGGAACCCATCGATACAGCCGAGCCGCAAGATTCGCTGTTCCACGACGACTTCAGTGCTGATCTCGGCTGGCAGTTGGCCCAGGGCTCAACCGGGGCGATCAGCCTGCTCGATCAGCGGCTGGTCATCTCCGTACGCGGACCGGGCGCCACTCTCTACACCCTCAGCCCGGCACCCGAACAGTCGGATCTGACGGTGGAGGTAGACGTGCGATCCGAGATCTGCGATGCAGGCGATGAGTTCGGACTGATGGTGCGAGCACGGTCGCTGGAAGTCCATTATCGCTTCACGCTATCGTGCGACGGCATGGTACGTGCCTCGCGCTTCGTCGACGGCGGCGAGGCAGCCTTGGCGCCGATCACTCCGACCGATGCCGCGATTTCCGGTGCGCCGGCGGTCAACCATCTGTCGTTGGAGGCCGTGGGCAATCGAATGCGCTTCGCGGTGAATCGAATCCAGGTACTCGAGGTCACCGACAGCCGCATTCCGACCGGCGGGGTCGGGCTTATCGTGCGCGCCCGCCGCGGCAGCCAGACCACAATCTCCTTCGACAATTTCAGCTTGTGGGCCGTTGGCGGGGAGTGATTTGCAACTGGTGGGAAAGAAACGCCCGTTCCGCAACCGGCTCAACAACCTGTCTCCCAAGGAGTGGATCAAGTTTCAGAAATCCTGGTTCATCCACAACCCTCCTCCGCGCAGCAAGCGGGCGCTTCGCCATCCGGCCAAGTTCCCCGAGACACTGGCACAGGAATTCATCGAGTTCTTCACCAAGCGGGGCCAGACGGTGTTGGATCCGATGGTCGGAACCGGATCGACCTTGATCGCCTGCCTGCGCGCCAACCGCAACGGAATTGGCATCGAGCTGAATTCGGCATACGCAGAAATCGCACAGCAGTTGGTCGACCAGGAACGCCAGGCGCTTGGCATCAACGCCGCCGACCCGCGGGTTTCGGTGATCCAGGCAGACGCGACGCAGCTGGAGCAGCTTCAGCTTCCCACCATCGATTACGTTCTCACCTCGCCGCCATATTGGGACATGCTGCACGCCAAGGGCGCCAGCACCCAACGCCAGCGGCGGTCCGACCCGGCGCTCGACCTGACCTACTCCGCCGATCCGGCGGATCTGGGAAATATCCCCGACTACGACGAGTTCCTGGAGCGCCTGGCGGCGGTGTATCTGGCGCTGACCCAAGTGCTGCGACCCAAGGCCTACCTGACGATCATCGTCAAGAACGTCAAGAAGGGTGGAGTGATCTACCCGTTGGCCTGGGACTTGGCTCGCCGGCTGTCCGAGACTTTCACCCTCAAGGATGAGAAGATCTGGGCCCAAGACGATATTCGGTTGGCGCCCTACGGGATGGGAAACGCCTGGGTCAGCAATACCTTCCACCACTATTGCCTGCAGTTTCGCTATGAGCCCGAATGAGTCGACCAAGCATGGTCGCAGCTCTCCCGGCCGGTGGATCGGCGCGCCGGCCCGAATCAGTCTTGGCCCGCGATCGCGGAACTCGTTGTCAGGTTCGGCGAAGACGGGTATGCTAAGGAATCCAAGAGTGAGCACCCCAAACTGAGAGCCAATGTATATCGCCATTGAGGGGGTGATCGGCGTGGGCAAGACCTCCTTGGCACGGCTGCTTCAGCCGATCCTGGATGCACAACTCCTGCTGGAGGTCTTCGAAGAAAACCCGTTTCTCTCCAACTTCTACGCCGATCGGAACCGCTACGCTTTTCAAACCCAGATCTACTTCCTGCTCAGCCGCTATCGGCAGCAGCATCAATCGGTGCCCGAAGCGCTCGAACGGGGCGACCTGATCGCCGACTACACCTTTGCCAAGGATGCATTGTTTGCCAGTTTGAACCTGGGCGGGGACGAACTCGATACCTACAGCCTGGTGCATCGCGCGCTGGCCGAGCGCATCCCGGTCCCGGAGCTGGTGTGCTATCTGCGGGTCGATACAGACGTGGCCATGCAGCGAATTGCGATGCGCGATCGATCCTACGAACGCAACATGCAGCGCGATTACATTGACCAGCTCAATCAGGCATATGAGCGTCACTTTGGAAATCAGCGGGAGCCAACGGTCCTGGCCATCGACTGCAATACGCTGGACTACGTCCGCCGGGCGGACGACCTGCGGCTGGTGGCAGACCGCATTCGACAGCGGCTGCAGATTCCTCCCTTCCAGCAGAAGCTCCCGATGGAGGAGCGATGAGGGTCACCCGCGATCGCCTGCTATCGCTGGCGCTCAAGGAAACCGAGCGCCGCGCCGAACGCGGCGACGTGCTGTCCGGGTACGTGATCGGGTCGCTGGCGGCCGGCGATCCACTGATCGGAGGAACCGGGGATATTGACCTGGTCTTGATCCACGACTCGACGCCCTGGCTCGAGCGCGAATTTGTCCCTCTCTCCAGCGAGATTCACCTGGACATTGCTCACCGACCGCGCAGCTTTTACCAACAGCCGCGCGAGCTGCGGGAGCATCCGTGGTTCGGCCCCGAAATGTGTGAGCCGGCATTTCTGTATGACCCCACGCACTTCTTTGAATGGGCCCAGGCGGGCGTGCGCGGGCAGTACTATCGCCCGGACTTCGTATATGCCCGGGCCCAGGCCTTCCTGCGACGCGCCAGAAAGTCGGTCCTCGAGGCGCAGGGCGACCGCTCCTGGCTATCCCACTACCTGCGGGCGCTGCTCGAAACGGCAAACGCGGTGGCCAGTCTCACCGGTTTCCCAGCCGCCGGTCGTCAGGTTGGGATGCAATTGGCGGCCAAGCTGGGCCAGGCCGGCCATCCGGAGCTTTTGGAGCAGTTCCAGTTGCTGCTGGGAGCCGACTTGCTTCCACAGCGGGTGCTGCCCGACTGGATCGCCGCCTGGGCGCGGGAGTACGACCTGGCGATGTCCGGAGGGATTGAGAGCGCCAGTCTGGAGCCGTCAAGTGGGCGGCCCAGTTCCGACCCCTCCCTCACTCCGGAGCGGCGTGACTACTTTTTGGCGGGATATCAGTCGATGGTGGAGGACGGACGGGGCAGTCTCATCCTGTGGCCGCTGCTGGCCAATTGGGAGCGCTTGCCAGTCGGAGTCGCCGGACACCCGGATCCCTGGGCGTCTGTTCTGGAACAGCTTCATTTGTCCCCCAGCTTCGCCGATCAACGGACTGCGGCGCTCGAGCGCCTGCAGGATGAGGTCGACGGCCAGCTCGAGCGCTGGTCGGAAAGGGTGGGTGCCTGAACCATGAAACGGTTTGTAGCCGTCGCCGGCAATATTGGAGTGGGCAAATCCAGCCTGGTCGAGTTGCTGGCCGACCGGATGGGGTGGACCCCATTTTTCGAACCCGAGGCCCAAAACCCATATCTTGCAGACTTCTACCGCGATATGCAGGCCTGGTCCTTCCATTCCCAGGTCTTTTTTCTTTCGCGTCGTCTGCGGGCACACCGGGAGATCGCTGACCACCCGCGCTCCGCGGTTCAGGACCGTAGCGTCTACGAGGACGCCGAGATCTTCGCTCGAAACCTATACCTGGAACACCACATCGCCGAGCGCGACTATCAGACCTATCGAGACCTGTACGAAGTGCTGGCCCGCTTCTTGCCCACGCCTGATCTGGTCATCTACCTGCGGGCCTCGGTGGAAACCTTGGTCGAGCGGATTACCCTGCGCGGCCGCGACTATGAACGCGGCATTCAGCCGCAGTATCTCAGCCGGCTCAACGATCTGTACGAGCGCTGGATCGAGGACTTTACGCTCTGCCCGGTGCTGACCGTCCCAGCCGACAACCTCAACTATGTGCTGCACAACGCACACCTGGACCTGATCGTTAGCAAGATCCAGGAGAAGCTGTCTGGGAACGAAGAGGTGCGCTTCGAGCCGGAGGAGGTAGCCAGGCTCAACGGGGGTTGATCGCTACCCATTTGGAAACCGGCCCTCCTTCAGGAACTGGCTGGCGCAATCCTGGCAAGTCCAATCCTTAAAGGATTTCTTGCCCCCCCGATTTGAATCCCTTACAATCCAGTCACGGGCTTCAGTGAACACGTTCACTGAACAGCAGGGGGCCCGATGGACGTTATCAAAGTTTCGGCAGATTCGCGTACTTCAGCTGTCGCCGGTGCAATTGCAGGGGTGGTCCGCGAGCACGGCCGGGCTGAAGTGCAAGCCATTGGCGCCGGCGCGGTCAACCAGGCCGTGAAGGCCATTGCCATTGCACGAGGATACCTGCAAGAAGACGGACTACACGTCGTCTGCATCCCAGAATTCACTTCAGTCGATATCGAGGGCAAAGAGCGAACCGCAATCCGGATTGTGGTTGAACCGCGCTAGGCTGAGCCGCTCAGCTCCGCTGTGACCCGGGGCTCGGGGAGCGCCAGCATGAGCTCCTCCAGCGTGAGGCGCAGGTTGGCATTGTCCAAGACAGCGCTTTGGGCCTGC
>CAZGCX010000201.1:697-4850 GCA_964524585.1 uncultured Anaerolineaceae bacterium | reverse complement strand
ACGACATCAATATCTGAGGGGGCACGGACAGGTCGATGAAGCGCAATTCGACCAGGCGCAGGAGGTATTCGGCGCCGATGGAGCGGCCCCGCTGCACCGTAGGGCTATGCTTGAAGATGCGCGAGTTGCAGGGGAAGTCTACGACGAGTCATTCTTCCTCTACATGGAGGATGTAGACCTTACATGGAGATCGCGTTTGCTCGGTTGGAAGTGCTGGTACGAGCCGCGTGCGGTTGCCGTTCACACAAGAGCTTTCAGACCCGGGCGTCGCAGCCCGGTGCCGAGTTGGCTGCGCAGGATTGCGGTAAAGAACCGGTATCTGACTATTATCAAGAATGAATCACGCGAGTGCTGGCTGCGCGATTGGTGGCGAATACTGACCTATGACGCGGGAATCCTGCTCTACCTGCTGGCCCTCGAACGATCTTCTCTCGGCGCCTACCCTGCGCTGCTCAAACAGTGGCGGCAGGCGGGCGCCAGGCGGGCCGAGCTGTGGAGCCGCGTGAGGACCTCCCCACAGGAGAGATTGGATTGGTTTGCCTGAGGACCGATCGGGCTGGTGGTCGTGGATGGACAGGCGGGCCTACTGCCCGGTCGACGTCGGTGTATGCTGTAGCATTGGCGATCAGATCCGGCTGAACGGTCCGTACCAAGTCCTTCAGGCCACCATGATTCAAGAGATCGGCCTCCCCTCGATCGGTCGCATGCAGTTCCCCAAGACCCGCAAGCCTACGGATCAACTCCCACCCAAGCTGCCCGTCATTGCCAAGCAGCAGGATTCGCTTCACGGGCTAGCGTCGAGCGGCTGGGAACAGGTCGTCTTGCGCAAGGCCATGCAGATACCGACCGTACCCATTGTCCCCCATCTCATCGGCAAGGAATCGGAGTTGCGTTTCATCGATCTAGCCCAGCCGAAACGCGATTTCCTCGGGGCAGCAATTGATCAGTCCCTGTCGCTATTGGACCGCCTGAGCAAATTGCGCGGCTTGCATCAGTGCCTCCGCCATGCCCCTCGGCTCCGACTGAGCAGCACACTGGAAACTTAGCCCCCTTCTTCTCCGTCGCCGAGTAGAGCTTCCGGATCTCTAAGGGGGCGTGGGGTGATCGCAACCCCGGTAAATCACGAGTCAGCGTCAATAGCTTCATTAGAATATGCCCGTGACGTCGAGTTCCATGTGGGCGGTTCGACTTGGTTTGAGGTCCGTATCGCGATGAGGAGACCATTCATGACGGCGGTCACCCAGCAGGACGGTTCGTATCTGGCTGAGTTCCTCCCTGTAAGGGATCAGGTGGTCGATGAGCTTGAATATGGCCGACCAGCGATTTGACGAGGGCAATCTAGCGCACCTACACAGCCTCGAAGTGTTAGCCAAGGGCGCGGGTGTGACGCTTGCTGGCCGGATCTCCGGGCGGGTACTGGCACTGGCGAATCAGGTGCTGATAGCGCGCCTGCTCGGCCCGGCAAGTTATGGCCTGTTCGCTCTGGGTTGGGGCGCACTGCGACTTTCCGAAGTGATCGCCCCGCTGGGGCTCAACCGGGCGGTCATTCGATTCGGCGGCCAGTTTCTTGGGGAGGATCCAGACTCGCTGCGTAAGACGGTCCAGTGGACGATCGCACTCTCTCTTGTCGGCGGCGGCGTGTTAGGTGCCGCACTCTTCATTGCCGCGCCCTGGCTCGCCGACTCGCTCTTCCGCGAAGATGGACTTGCACCAGTCTTGCGAGCATTCGCAGCGACCATGGCGATCTTCGCCGGTTTGATCGTCACTGCGGCAGCGACAACGATCTCCCAGGACATGCGTAACAGTGTAAAGGCGCTTGAACTCCTGCAGCCGGCGGCCCAGCTGATCCTGCTTGCGGGTTTCCTGGCGCTCGGTTGGCAGCTAATGGGCGCGGTCACCGCGGTCGCGATTTCCATGATCCTGGCGCTGGCCATGGCACTTAACGACCTGCGGCGCATTGTTCCAGGTCTCTTTACATTCTCCAGCACTGGTGATGCTCCACTGAGAGCTCTGCTCGTATACTCTGCACCAGTCGCGCTGGCGTCATTGCTCTCGAAGCTTCTGACCTGGACAGACCGGTTCATGGTTGGATACTTCCTGCCTGCGGAGGAGCTGGGGATCTATCAGGCAGCGGCCATGTCGTCGATACTGTTCGCTATCATTCTGAGCGGTTTCAACTCAATCTTCAACCCGGTCATTGTTGCGTATGAGCGTCAATCCAACCGCGACGGCTTGCGAGAGCTGTATCGTGTTAGCACAAAGTGGGGACTCTACATCAGCCTGCCACTATTCGTGGTCTTGCTGGTCTTCCGCCGGGAGCTGATTGAGGTCGTCTTCGGGACGGGATATGAGGCCGCAGTCGTCCCGATGGTCATTCTCGCGATTGGCCAATTGGCCAACGTGGCAACCGGTGCCGTAGGGGCGCTTCACACGATGACCGATTATCCACGGCGATGGGCCGCTATTAGCGGCGGGACGCTCGCCATCAATCTTTGGCTGGCGTGGCGGCTTATCCCGCAATATGGATTGGTTGGAGCGGCCATTGCTAACACAGCAGCGACGACAGTTCTATTTGGGCTCGGGCTGGTGAGCGTCCGGTCATTAATGGGGCTATGGCCGTATGACGCGCGATTCCTCAAAGGAATCGGAGCCACCGCCGGGGCTATCGTAGCAGCATTGGGCGTCGCGGCCGCGCCGATCGCGCAGCCGTTTGTCCGTTTGGCGGTGGCCGGGATCACAAGCGCGGGCAGCTTTGCATTGGTCTTGATCCTTCTGGGGATCGATTCCGAGGATAGGCATGTCCTTCAAGTTTTGTGGGCGCGCGTGAGGGGAATTGCGGGAATCGAAAGCTCGGGCGGCTAGCCAGATCCAGTCTTGCAGTTCAGTCAAAGCTGCTCCGGCATCGAAGAATCCATGACTGTGAATCTCGCGGAACGCGAGAACATCCTGGGAGTTGTTGTGAGCCCAGTGAACCTGCGGCTGGCACACTATTGCGATGTCATCACGAGCGCTGGCGCGGATACGGCCATCGGAGCACCGGTTATGATTGCGGCCTCCGTTCGCAGGGACGGCGCATATGGAGAGCGGTAGTCATTGATGACCTCAACTGATCCTTTGCTGTCGGTGGTGATCGTGGCCGGCGATCAGCGCGAACGATATCGGTGGACGATCGAATCCGTCCTCAAACAACAAATGATCGACAAGATGGAAGTGTTGATCATGGACTGCGGCGCTGAGGGATCGATACCGCTCCCTGGCATGGGCCATCCAAGCATCCGCCACATTCGATGTCATGAAGGCACCTTGCTTGATGAGGCACGGACCGACGCAGCGCATTTGGCCAGAGCGCCGATCGTTGCATTCCTGACCGAGCATTCCTATGCAATGGCCGGTTGGGCCGAAGCACTGGTCGGCGCACATGAAGGTCCCTGGGCGGCGGTGGGGGGAGAAATCTACAATGGGAATTCTAGTGATGGATTCAGTGATGCGACGTACGTGATGGGGCACCTTCGGTGGCTGCCTCCTGCCTTTCCAGGGGAGATTGAAATGCTCCCGGCGCAAGATACGAGCTACAAACGAGAGGTGCTGTTGAGCTACGGAGATGACCTCCACAAGTTCTTACTGGCCGAGCCCCTGTTCCATCGGAAGTTGCGAATGGACGGGCACCATTTGTATCTGGAGCCGAACGTAAAGTCCATCCACACCTACACGGCTACGCTTGAAACGTTGGGTATCTTCTTCAACTGGAGTCGCTGTTTCGGAGGCTCCTTGAGCGGAATACTCGGTTGGGGGAACAGGCGGAGGCTGCTGTACCTCATCTCAACTCCGATTCGACCTTGGGCGCGAATCTTGAGGATGTTCGCTTTCCTGGCTCAAAAGGCTCCTCGAAGACTGTGGTCCTTCATCCCCGGTGTCCCGATCATTGCTCTGGCTCAGTACGCTGCGGTGATCGGCGAAGCGGCCGGGCTGCTGTTTGGTATCGGCGAGGCCGAGAAGCGGTTTTCCACCTCCCACATTAGAGGGCTGAAAGGACGTGTGCTCGCGGACTCGAGTTCGTAGATGTTGCCGGGACCTGTTTTATCTGCATGCATCCGGGCCCATTCGGCCAAGCGAGCATCCCGTCGGCCCGCGAACGCCTTGCCGTGACCAACCT
>CAZGCX010000201.1:0-687 GCA_964524585.1 uncultured Anaerolineaceae bacterium | reverse complement strand
TCAGACCGGAGCTCAGTGCGGTTGTTGTGGTGGGTGATCACCGCCAGCACTTCACGGACTGTCTGCAAAGCATCCTGCACCAAGACATCATCGAACAGATGGAGGTCTTGGTCGTAGATTGCAGCAGCCCCGGCATGCCCAAACCCCAGGGGCTTGACCACTCGTCGATCCGCTACATCTATCTTTCCAACCAGGTTTCCTTTGGCGAGGCGCGCGCGAGGGCGGCGCGCGAGGCGAGAGCCGACGTCGTCGCATATGTTGAGGAACACTGCCTGGCCCTGCCAGGGTGGGCGGGGGCGCTGGTCGATGCTCACGCCGGTCCATGGGCCGCGGTGGGCGGGGAGATCTACAATGCCAACTCTGGGGTCGGGATCAGCGACGCGGTCTACATGCTGGGTTACGCGGCCTGGTTCCCTCCGATTGCGCGAAGCGAGACGCATCTGCTTCCGGCCCACAACTGCAGCTACAAGAGGGAATACTTGCTGGATCTCAATGCGGACCTTCCCCAGTTGCTCAGTGCAGAGCCGATGCTTCAACAGAGATTACTTGGAGATGGTCATCGCCTGTTGTCGGAGCCGGGCGTCAAGATCATGCATCTCTCAGAGGCAAGCCTGAGATCGTTGGACGCCTATTTCTGGTGGAATTGGCATTTCGCTGCGCGCAGAGCAGCCACGCAGGGATGGTCTA
>CAZGCX010000200.1:0-4871 GCA_964524585.1 uncultured Anaerolineaceae bacterium | reverse complement strand
CGGCCGGCTGCGCCGGCCGCCTCCCCTAACTGCTTTGAAACGTGGGTGCTACTGACGCGGCGGAGCGAGCTCCCCGCTGGCCATCTTTGCGAACGCGTCGTCGATCAGGGCCTGGATCTCAGGCGTCACCAGGCTCTCAAACTCATGGTACGGCGACAGGCCGATCGCGGGAGGCGTGGAGGACGCGTTGTAGACCACCGTGCCTGGCACGAACATGCCATCGCCCACGCTCGTGACCACTGCCGCGACTGTGTCCAGCAGTTTCTTCTCTGCGCTGGTCACGATACAGCTCGACAGGTTCGGGAGCGTCTCGACCTGGTCGACGTCGACACCGAAGCCGTAGATCCCGGCGTCACACGCCGCTTCCAGAACGCCCTGGCCGGTGAGGCCAGCGACCTGGAACAACACGTCGGCGCCCTGGCCGATGAACTGCTGGGCGATCGACTTGCCCTTCGCCGGGTCGTTGAAGCCGACCGCCGGGTTGGGGTCAGTCTCCTGAGACAGCACGACGATGTCTGGATTGACCGACTCCGCTCCGGCCTTATAGCCTGCGATGTAGGCCACAACCGCCGGAACGTTGGTGCCGGCGACCGCGCCGATCGTGCCGGTTTCAGAGATGCTCCCGGCCAGGATGCCTGCCAGGTAGCCGGCCTGCTCCTCAGCGAACACGATGCCCTGGTAGTTCGGGAGCAGTGTCGCCGCGTCGCCGGCGCAAGCGAAAGTCGCATCCGGGGCGCCGGTCTCATCGACGCAGATGCCCTGGTCCACCCCGATGAAGATCACATCCGGGTTCTCCTGCGCAGCGATCGTCGTGTCGGTGCCGATCAAGAACCCGACCGTGACGATCACATCGAAATCCTGATCCACAAAGGTCTGGATGTTCTGCTTGTAGTCCGAGATGTTCTGGGTGACGATCACGTCCGCCGTGCCGCCAATGGCGGCGGCACCGGCCTGCGCGCCTTCCCAGGAGGCCTGGTTAAAGGACTTGTCCTCGAGCTGGCCGACGTCGGTGACCACGCCGACCTTGAGGGGTTCCATCATCTCCTCGGTCGGCTCTTCCATCATCTCTTCGGTGGGCGCCGGCGCCGAAGTTGCCGCTGCCGGCGGTGGCGCTGGCGCCTCGGTTGTGGCGGTGCCACAGGCGCCCAACAGTAGTGCCATCACGACCAAAGTCGATAGGATGGCGAAATGCTTCTTCATATGTTGCTCTCCTCCAAACCTGATTCCGTTTGATTTTCTAGGTGGCGGTCCGATACCGCCTGGTGCAGATTGGCGTGTGGTTCCGTGATTGTAAAGCGGCCCTCCTCCCCCCGATTGCTCGGGTGTTGCTGTGGTCTCCGGGGTGCCCGGATTCGGTCGGAATCATACTATGAGACTCGGATGTCTGACAACGAATCGCGTTTATTGCCCCTCGCGCATGTCGATTTCGAGCGCCAGATCGCCGCTGGCCACTGCTTGGTAGGCCTCTTCCAACAGCCGCTGCCGGCCGGGGCTGATGGCCGCTGAGTTCAAATCGGCCAGCACTAAACTGCCGTTCTGTATCGAGTATGGCCAGGCCTGCCCGGCCGCGCCGCCGGCCAGCGCCTCCAACGCTTCCAACAGCAGCGGTTGGAGCTCAAAGCTCACCCGACCAGCCAGTCCGCTGCTCGCCGCGCTGAGCGCCTCCGGCAGCGGCCCGCTCCACACCACCCACACCCCGGCCTGGGCCAGCGCCGCTGCCTGCGCCTGGGTCTCGGGCGACGGCACGACAAACACGATGTCGACCCCCTGACCGCGGTAGCCGTCCACGCTGGCTTCGGCAGAAGACAGGCTCACCACCCGGCATTTCGGGCAGCCCAGCAGCACCCCCTGCGCAAAACCGTCCCGGTAGGCGCCCTGGATCGGGTCGTCGCTCGCGCCGGCGGGGTACAGCTCACCCACCCACTCGGTCTGGCTGGCCAATCCGGCCAACACACCCCCCAGGAATCCGGCCTGGTCGTAGCGGGCGCCGGGGGTCCCGACCGTGCTCACCCGGTCGCTGGATGTCGCGCCCTCGACCTCCACCAGCACCGTCGGCGCCGGGCTGCTGACCGGCTGGCCGAACGACACCACCGCCAGAGGGGCGAGCGTGGGATCGTCGGCGAGGGAGCGCAGCTCGTCCGGGCCGGTGTCCATTGTGCCCCAGCCGCGCCCGGCGGCCCATTGACGCAGCGCTGCTGAGAGCGCTGCGTCGTCGACGCCGATCAGGATCAGATTGGGCGAGGGCGTTGGCGCTGTGGTCTGAGTAGGGGATGGAGTAGGTTGGGAAGTCGCGGCGCTCGGGTTCGGGCTGTTGGCGCTGGCGCAGCCGGCCAGCAGGACCGCGGCCAGGCCGAGCGCCGGCAGTCTACGCCGGCGGGGCCAGCTCACCGTAATCCAGCACCTCGCGGGCGCTCGATCCAGTCTGGGCCGGACCGACCACGCCGGCCTCTTCCAGCTGATCGATCAGCCGGGCGGCGCGGGTGTAGCCGATCCGCAGCCGCCGCTGCAAGAGCGAGATCGAGCCGCGGCGCATCTCGCGCAGCACCGCCACTGCCTCGTTGAAAAGCTGGTCGCGATCCGGCTGCTCCTCGGTCATCTCCTCCCAGAGCGCGGCCTGCTTGAGCGGCACGCTGGTCGGCAGTGCCACCGTCACGCTGTCCTCCGCCCCCAGTGCGGCCTGCTTCCAGTAGCCCACCAGGCCGTCCAGCTCGCTCTCGGACACGAACGAGCCCTGCATGCGCACTGGCGCACCGGCATCGGCCGCCTGATACAGCATGTCGCCCCGGCCCAGCAGCCGCTCGGCGCCCGGCTGGTCGATGATCACCCGGCTGTCGACCGAGGAGGCCACTGCAAAAGCGATGCGGGCCGGGAAATTGGCCTTGATGATCCCGGTCACCACGTCGACCGACGGCCGCTGAGTGGCGATGATCAGGTGAATGCCGGTTGCCCGCGCCAGCTGCGCCAGCCGGGTCACCACCCGCTCGGTCTCGTCCGGCGCCATCATCATCAGATCCGCCAGCTCATCGATCACCACCGCAATGTAGGGCATGGTGTCCTGATTGATGGCGCGCATGCGGGCGTTGAAGTCGGCGATGTTGCGCACCCCTTCTTTGGAGAACCGCTTGTAGCGGTCGTCCATCTGCTTGGAGACCCACTGCAGCGCCGGCACCACCCGCGCCAGATCGACCACTACCGGGACCAGCAGGTGCGGGATGCCGTTGTAGCTGGTGAGCTCCACCCGCTTGGGATCGATCATCAGCAACCGCAGTTCGTGCGGCGAGTTCTGCAGCAGCAGGCAGGCCACGATGGCGTTGACGCACACCGACTTGCCCGAACCGGTGGTCCCGGCGATCAGCAGGTGCGGCATGCTGGCCAGATCGGCCGCCACTGCCTGGCCGGATACGTCCTGGCCCAGGCCCAGCCGCAGGTTGGAATCGATTTGCTGGAAGTTAGGGGAAGACATCACGTCCCGCAGCGAGACCAGTGCGATCTCTGGATTGGGCACCTCGATCCCGACGTAGCCCTTGCCCGGCACCGGGGCCTCGATGCGGATCGAGGGCGCCGCCAACGCCAGCGCCAGGTCATCGGCCAACGCCGCCACCTTGCTCACCTTGACCTTGGTCCGCCGGCCGCCGCGGGTCTCCAGGAACTCCGGCTCGACCCCGAACTGAGTGATCGTCGGACCGCGGTTGACCGCCACCACCTTCGCCGGCGCGCCGAACAGCTTCAGCGTGTCTTCAATCAACTGGGCTCGCTTGCGCTCGAATTCGTCGTCGGCCTTGCTTTCCGAGCCGACTTCCAGCAGCGCTTCCACCGAAGGCAGGCTCCAGCCCTGCCGCATCGGCTGCTGCTCGATCATCATCGGACTGGAGCTGGCCGAATGTGAGGTCGCAGCCGGGGAGTGGAGACCAGACGCCGGGCCGGCGCCGATTTCCGGGGTGGGTTCGAGCTGCTGGCGCAGCTCCCGCAAACGGTCGATGGCGCGCTGCAGCAGGTCGGCCAGCGACAGCCGGAAGGTGAAACTCAGCCCGACCAACAACAGCGCCAGCAACGCAATGGCGGCGCCAGCGCCGCCCAGCGCCCCGACCAGCACCGAGTGCAGCACCGCCCCAACCACCCCGCCGCCGCGTCCCTGGGCAGCGATCGCCAGGCCCTGTTCGAAACTGGCCGAGCCGGCCAGCGCGTGAAACGTCGCCAGCGCCACCGCGTACAGAATCCCCAAGCCAAGGTAGGCTTCCGGATGCAGCTCGGGCAGTTTCCACTGGAAACTGCGCGAGAGCAGCAGCACCCCGCCGACGATCAGCACGATCGGCACCGCGAAGGCCCCCCAGCCGAAGATGCGTGCCAGCAGCCGCAGCCAGGCGGTGCCCAGCACGCCGGTGCCAGACGAGATGGCGCTGATGGCGGTGGTCAATCCCAGCGCCAGCACCAGCAAGGCGATCAGGTCGCGTTTGCGTTCAGGAGAGAGGCTGAGCCGGTCCGCAAGGCCCAGTGACGGAAGCCGTGGCGGGCTGGATTTAGCGGTGGATTTGCGAGAGGTCCGGCGGGGTTTCCGCTGGCTCGAGCTGGACGATGAGCGCTTCTTGCTGCGCTTCGCCAATGGGTGCCCTCCAGAGAAGCGAGCGGTTGGCAGTATAGCATGCAGAAGCTACAATGCCCGCCTATGACCCCTTTGGAACTGCTGCGCGGCCTGCACTTCCTGTGCCAGGCGGATGATGCCCGGCTGGCCGAGGTCGAGCTGGAAACCCTGCAATTCGACGTCGGCGAAAAGATCGTGCGCCAGGGCGCACAAGCCGAAGGCCTGTTGCTGCTCCAGAGCGGCGGCGCCCGGGCCGTGTTCCTGGAGTTGCCCAAAGGGAGACACCGGATCG
>CAZGCX010000199.1:0-4890 GCA_964524585.1 uncultured Anaerolineaceae bacterium | reverse complement strand
AAGTCGAATTACACCCGAGCCAACCGACTCCCAGCGCGAACCAGCAGGTTCCGCTGGAGCTGCTGACGACGGAGGTGCCGAAGGAGGTGGTGGTTGTCGTTCCGGCATTGCTGACCGGCAGCACGGTAAAGTCGCCAGCCGCGGTCGACCGGGTCTCGAACTCACCGGCGGTATGGGTCTCCTCTACTTGGTTCGAGATGGTGATGGCAAACCCTTCGACCTCAGTGCTGATTTCCATGGTGTAAGCGCTGGTCCAGCTGGCGCCGGGCAGCATGGCCTCCGGCGGCGGGATCGGTGACCCGGACTCGCCGGTCAGCGTCGTCGTGACGCTCCCCGGGAAAGCTGAAAAGTCGAATACTCCGGTCTGATAGAAGAACACCCCATCTGCCCCGCAGTCCCAGTTGTAGGTGATTGTGAGCCCTTCCAGGGAGATGACGACCGTGGCGGTGGCGGCGCCCAAGTCGCCGCTGACCGCCGTAACGTCCCAGGTGGCGGGCAACCCGTCGTACGAGTAATCCCAGTGCGCGCCCTGGCGCAACGGGAAGTAGGGGTGGTCGCACGCAGTCTGCGGCTGGTAGCCGCCGATTTCTTCCGGTGCGGCCGCGACCTCCGAAGGCTCGGTCGGTGATTTGGCGGCGATTCCTTCGGTCGGTGTCTCACCGACCTCAATCGGAGTTCCGAGTTCGATCACGTCCTGAATGCTCTGGAGCGCCCGGCGCAGCTCGTCACCATCGGCGGCGTCCAGGTAGGTGCCGCCGGACTGCTCGACCATACGGCGCAGGGCTTCCGCCTCCTCTGGCGGGACCTGAAATCCGACCACGAAGGTCTGCAAGTCAATGTTGTTCCGCTCCGCCTCGGCCGCGATCAAGCGTCCAGCGTCTGGATTGCAGGAGTCCGAGCCGCCGGTCACGACCACCATGAAGCGCTCCCCGGTGGCGTTAGTGAGGTCGCGCACCGCTGCGACCATTGCGGCGGCCAGCGCAGATTCGCTTGAGCCGCCAATTGACAGCCCGGTCATCTGGTCGGCGATGCGTTCTCGATTCGCCTGCGCAAACGGGATCAACAGCTCGGTGTCCTCGCACGCCGGACCACCGGCCTCGGCCCCAAAAACCCGAAAACCGGCCGTCAGATCCGGATCGGAACGGCGCATGACGTCGGCAAAAATCGAGCGACCGACCGCCAGCCGGGTGTCGGTGCCGGCGGAGAGGCTCATGCGTGGCGAGATATCCATGATGTAGGCCACCGCCGGCTGGTCGGCTGAACCGGCCCGGTTTCGCAACAAGAGCACCGCCGCCACCGCGGCGACTGCGATGCACCCGAAAATGATCACCAGCCCAATGACAAGCAGCGGAAGGCGGCGAGAGCTGGACGGCGGCGCAGAGCTAACAGGTGGGGTGGTCGCCATGGGCTTGGCCCTGATTATAGCGGCATGCAGCGGACCGACGGGAACCTGGGGACGCTCGTGGACGTCTTAGGACCAACTCGGAATCAAAGGAGACCACCATGAAGATCCAATCCCTGCTGCTGGCGCTCGCGATATTGGCCATGGGCGCCTCACCGGCCTTGGCCGCCACCAGCACCGGAGGGCATTTGGCCGTTGAGGTTGTGCCGTGGCCTGCGGCCGGCGCGCTTTCGATCCGCGGAGAAAGTGGCCCGCAGCCATCGCCCGAAGATCCGCCGCCGCCGTACGGCGGCCGGCCAGAGCCGCCTGAAACCGACTGGGACTACATCCAGGCGATCGAGCGGACCAGCAACATGGTGTGGGACGACCATGCCGTTCGGCTGGCGGATCGCTACGGCCTGAACCTGGTGAATCTGACTTGGGAAGACACTGGCCGCTACTACGACTCGGCAGTCGGCCCCAACATCTCGGACATGACCATCCAGGTCCAGCATTTCGATCCGGAGACCGGGCAGTATCGGCTGAACCTGATGCCGGTGATTCGCTTTCCGAACTTCGAAGACCTCACTACCGATATCTCACCCGACGACTTCTACCTGCTGGTCGGCAACGAACGGGGTCAAGAACTGCGTCGGGTGACCTTGACCGAGTACCTGGCCAACATCCGGGAGTACCTGAGCGAGCCGTGGTCCTGGGCCGGGCGCGACGACTCGCTGCTCGCCCGGCGGGACAGCCACGTGCTGGTCAGCGCGCAGGCGGCGTTTTTGCCGGTTCCGAAGGAAGGCGAAGCGACCTTCAACCCGGTGCTGTTCAATTACCAATCGTACGAAGGGGATCCGGCGGTCCTGGCAATCGTAGCCACGCGGGAGGGAACCAGCGCCACCGTGATCGACAACACCCGGGACGCATTCGCGGCAGGTTGGTCGTGGGGCCAGCGGCTGTTCTTCAACCAGGACGGTCAGCGCGCGAGCTTCACCGGGGAGCGTCTGAGCGACTTCGTGAATCGCACGACACCAACCGATTCGCTGTCTCCGAGCGCTGCGGGCGAGAACGGCCTCAACATGGTGCTGCTGATCCAGGTCCCGCTCAGGCAGCGCAATCCGATGCGGGCGAGTTACTTCGGCAATGCCATGGATGAGGCGGCCGCCCCGAGCGCCGATTCTGTGGCCCGAAGCGATATCGAACAAGCGGTGATCGGCCACGGCGAAGTGGAAGGCCCCTTCACTGAGATTGATGGCCTGGCAATCGAGCGCGATCCGGAATTTCCGATCCGGGTCACGGTTCAGTTCTATAAGGCAACCAGCAATGGGGTGGTCACGGCCGAAGACATGCAGGCAATCGCCGAACAGATCGGCCGGGTCTACGACGACGGGGACTACGTCGGCAGCCTGGTGGTCGACGGCCCGTCAGACCGACCGACGGAGTACGACGGGCCCCATCAAGAGCCCCCCGGGTGGTGGGACTCGTTCTGGCACCGGTTCGAGATCAACCTGCACTACACCCGTTCGCAGGCCCAGCAGGTACTTCGTGAGTTGGGCGCGGTCGCCTGGCGGCTGATCGATTTCATCCGCTGAGCACATGAGCAATCGCAGACGCGGCCGTATTTGCGGCCGCGTCTGCGCGTCACTTCTTCTTGGCTCGCTTGGTGGGTTTGGGCTTGAGCCCCTTGACGTAGCTGTAGCTCAACTCGAGATAGGGCAGCAATTCCTTAGTGTTCTGCAGCAATTCGTCCGGGACGGTCGCGTAACCCCGCATGACTGCCCCGTACTGGATGTAGGGGTCCGTGCCGTACTTCTCAGAGAAGGCCTCGCGCTCGCCATCGGGCAGCCGGATACCCATCGTGCCAGTCTTGTCCAGGTGGGTGAACATGTGACCGTTGACCGAAGTGTAGGGGTTCGACTTGCCGCGCCGGACGATCTCGGGGTGGGCTGCGATCAACCGGTCGTACGCCGCGAGCTTCTCGGATGGGATCTCAGAACTGGCTGTCACTGGACCGCTCCCTTCATTCGCTGAGCACTATTCTACCCACGGTCTCGCCGGTAGCATTGGCATGGCTCATGGCGTGCTGGGATCGGGCCCGTGGGCGAGGCGAACGAAGCCCCGCGAGCCCAACGGAGGGAATCTGCGATGCGCCGCACATATCGGCGGTATGCTTGACCCATGAGCTGGCTGAGCGGACGGGAAATGGAAGTGCTGGTGCACATCTGCGCCACGCTGACCGGCCACGAACCTGACAATCCGAGCAGCCTTGCCATCGCGCAGGGTGTATCGGATGCGATCGGGCAGGCGGCGCGGCGCTCTGAACGGGGCGATTTCCGCCGTGCGCTCGGCTTCCTGAACAGCCCGATCGCCAACGCGGTGCTGGCAGGCAAACCGAGCCGATTGACGAGGATGAAGCAGGCCGAGCGCGAGCGCGTGCTCGGCGCCTGGGCCAGCAGTCGAATCGGGCTGCTGCGTCAAGGCTTTCAAACCTTTAAGCGGCTGGCGCTGTTTCACGAGTATGCCCTGGTGCCGGAAGGATCGGACGCAAATCGTAATTGGGCTGCGATCGGATACCCAGGTCCGTCGGAACCGCCGGAGGTCAATAAGCCGCTCCAGCCGCTGCGCATAGCCAACGACGAAACGCTTTCGGCCGACGCCGTCATCGTGGGGTCGGGCGCTGGTGGTGCGGTGGTGGCGGCGGAGCTGGCGGCGGCCGGCGCGGACGTGTTGGTGCTGGAGAAGGGCAGCTACCGCAACGAGGCCGATTTTGACGGGGCGGAGTATGCCGGGATGCGTGACCTGTACGAGAAGCGCGGCATCCTGACCAGCGACGACCTCGCCATCGTAGTGCTGGCCGGCAGCACGTTGGGCGGGGGGACGACGATCAACTGGACCACCAGCCTGGCCACACCCGACTATGTGCTCGAGGAGTGGGAGCGCGAGCTCGGGGTGCGGGGCGCGGCCGGGCCCGATTGGCAAGCGAGCTTGCGCTCAGTCAGTGAACGGCTGTTGGTCAACACAGCCAGCCAGGAAAACCAGCATAACGCGCTGCTGCGTCAGGCGTGCGAGACATTGGGATATTCCTGGCGGGCGCTACCGCGCAACGTCCACGGCTGTCGCGATTGCGGATCGTGTGGATTCGGCTGCCAATTCGGCGCCAAGCAAAGCGCCCTCAACACCTATTTGAGGGATGCGCACCTACTCGGCGGGCGGATTGTGACGGACTGCGATGTCGAGCGAGTAACGGTGGACCGCGGCCGCGCGACCGGCGTGGCAGCCCGTGTCGACGGTCACCAGTTGGAGGTTCGCAGCCCGTTGGTTGTGGCCGCTGCAGGCAGTGTGCACACGCCGGCGCTGCTGCTGCGGTCTGGCCTATCGAATCCGAACATCGGACGGCACCTGCATCTGCACCCGGTTCCGGCCGCGGGAGGGATCTTCGACGAGCCGGTCGAGTCGTGGCGGGGCACCATGCAGTGCGTGGCGATGGACCAGTTCATGGACCTGGA
>CAZGCX010000198.1:0-4903 GCA_964524585.1 uncultured Anaerolineaceae bacterium | reverse complement strand
ACCAGCGATAGTGTGCGAAAGCCCGGTTGGCTTCCGCCATGCGATGCGTTTCTTCACGTCTCTTGATCGCCGCTCCGTCGCCGTTAGCGGCGTCCATCAACTCTGCAGCCAGCTTCTCGGCCATGGTGCGGCCACCACGCGCCCTCGCCGCGCTCAACAACCAGCGCATCGAAAGCGAAATGCGGCGGTCCGGCGCGACCTCCACCGGTACCTGATAGGTAGCACCGCCCACCCGGCGCGGCTTGACCTCCAACACCGGCGAGGTATTGCGCACGGCCTGCTCGAACACTTCCACCGGCTCACGCTTGGCCCGCTCCTCAATCAGCGCAAAGGCGTCGTAGACGATCCGGGTGGCAGTGGACTTCTTGCCGCGCTGCATCAGTCGGTTGATCATCCCGGTGACGAGCGCGTTGTCGTAGCGGAAGTCGCCGGGGGTTTCTCGTTTCTCAGGTTTTGTTCTTCGCATTTTCGATCCTGTCAGACGCACAAACATCGGCCGCCGCGGTCACGGCGACCGAGCCAAACTGTGCATGCTGGATGATTACTCCCGTGGGCGTTTGCCGCCGTACTTCGAGCGGCCTTGCTTGCGCCCTTCAACACCCGTCGTGTCCAGCGTGCCGCGCACAATGTGGTAGCGCACGCCGGGCAGATCCTTCACCCGTCCACCCCGTACCAGCACCACGGAGTGTTCCTGAAGTGAATGCCCCTCCCCAGGGATGTAGGCAGTCACTTCGAGGTTGTTGGTCAGCCGCACTCGAGCTACCTTACGCAACGCGGAGTTCGGTTTCTTGGGAGTCTGAGTCCGGACTTGCGTACAGACGCCCCGCTTTTGCGGGGCGCCCCTAGGCTGGACTTCCCGCCGCTGCTTCATCGAGTTGAACGTGTATTGCAGTGCGGGGGCTTTGGTCTTTGAACGTTTGACCTTACGGCCTTTCCGCACCAACTGGTTGATCGTCGGCAAGACGACTACTCCTCCACACAAATCGCCGGGGCTTACGCCCCGGGACTCACCGGCAAGTATTCAATTCGGGCCGCGCTCACTTGCCCATCGCGCGCTGACCCGGTCAAGTCGAAAGGCGATTGTACCGTAAGGGCACACGGGGCGTCAAGGAAGCTCGCAAAGCGACTTGAGCCCCCAGGACTTACATTATGTAAAACAGAAGTCGGGCGTCCCGATCGGGGCGCCCGACTGGTTCGATCAGTACACTCGGCTCAGTTTGGCTCCAGGTCGAGCAATCCGAGCCCGAGCCGTGGTGGTCGGGCACGATCATCCTGTTTCCCAAATCGCACCACGTCACCTTCTTCATTGATCGCTTCGACCGACAGACCGAGGCTTTGCAGCTCTTTGACCAGCACCCGGAAGGAGGCCGGAATCCCGGGCTCCTCTACCGCTTCGCCTTTGACGATCGCTTCGTAGGTCTTCACCCGACCCTGCACGTCGTCCGACTTCACGGTCAGCATTTCTTGCAAAGTATGCGCCGCGCCATAGGCCTCCAGCGCCCACACTTCCATCTCTCCAAATCGCTGGCCGCCGAACTGGGCCTTGCCGCCCAACGGTTGCTGGGTGACGAGGGAGTACGGGCCGGTGGAGCGGGCGTGGACTTTGTCTTCAACCAGGTGGTGCAGCTTCATCATCATCACCATACCGACCGTCACCGGATGATCGTATGCCTGGCCGGTCTTGCCGTCGTACAGCGACTGCTTGCCGAGCGTCGGGGCTGGTTCTCCGGTGTCGATCATCACCTTGGCAGCCTGACGGGCGACTTGCTCCGGAGAGCTGTTCTTGCGCACTTTGGAGCCCATGGACTCGATCCACAGACGCAGGCAGGTCTCCATGGCGTTGTCGTCGTACGGATCTCGCTCGTCGACCGGCAGGTCCGAATCCTCAAAGACCAGGAGCTTCTCCGGGTTGTAGCCCTTGTCTCGCAGCCACTCGCGCAGCGCGGCACGCCGGGCGTACAGGCGATCGGTAGCGATCAGCTCGACGTCGTATCCCTTCCCGTCCAGCCAGGATTCGAGGTACAGCCGACGCACCTCGTCATCGTCCTCAAACGCCTCTTCCTCGTAATAGCCCTGATCCTTCACCCACTGCCAGGCCCGCTCACCCACTTCCTTCCAGGCCCGATCGATCATCCAGGCCCGCGCCAATTCGGCCTCGATCTCTTCCTCATCGGCGCCATCAAACACCGGGGTAACGGCACGGAAGCCGAGCCGTTCGGCGGCCCACCCCAGGTGGGCCTCCAGGATCTGTCCGATGTTCATTCGACCCGGCACACCGAGCGGGTTCAGGATCAAGTCGACCGGAGTCCCATCCGCCAAGAACGGCATGTCTTCCACCGGTACCACCTTGGAGATCACACCCTTGTTGCCGTGGCGGCCGGCCATCTTGACGCCTTCAGTGGCCTTGCGCTTCTGCGCCACCGAGACCCGCACCATCTTCTCCACCCCCGGCGGCAGGTCGCGATGTTCCTCGCGGGTGAACACCCGCACATCGACCACCTTGCCCCGCTCACCGTGCGGCATGCGCAGCGAGGTGTCCTTAACTTCCCGAGCCTTCTCGCCGAAGATCGCCCGGAGCAACTTCTCTTCGGGGGTCAATTCTTTCTCGCCCTTGGGGGTGATCTTCCCGACCAGGATGTCGTTCGGTCCCACTTCGGCGCCGATCCGCACGATGCCGTCCTCGTTCAAGTCGCGCAGCGCTTCGTCGCCGACGTTTGGAATGTCGTAGGTAATCTCTTCCGGGCCCAATTTGGTATCGCGTGCTTCCACTTCGTGCTTTTCGATGTGCACTGAGGTGTAGCGATCCTGCTGCACCAGGCGCTCGGAGATCAGGATTGCGTCTTCGAAGTCGCCTCCCTCCCAGGAGATAAAGGCGCACAACACGTTCTGGCCCAGCGCCAATTCGCCGTATTCAGTGGAGGTCGAGTCGGCGATCACGTCGCCCGGTTTGACCCGCTGTCCCTTGATCACCGAGGGCCGCTGATCAATGCAGGTGCTCTGGTTCGAACGATTGAACTTGCGTAATTTGTAGGTGTGCGTCCCGTCCTTGCCGCGGATCGCGACCGTGCTGCTGGAAACCGACTCGACCTCGCCGGCCTCCTCCGCCACGATCACCTGCCCCGAGTCGTAGGCCGCCTGCCGCTCCATTCCGGTAGAAACCAGCGGCACCTCCGGCTGTATGAGCGGGACCGCCTGGGTCTGCATGTTGGAGCCCATCAACGCCCGGTTGGCATCGTCGTGCTCCAAGAAGGGGATCAGTGAGGCGCTCACGCCGACGATCTGCCGCGGCGCCACATCCATGAAATCGATCCGCTCTGGGGCAGCGAAGAAGAAGTCACCGTGATTCCTGCAGGAAGCCTGCGGGTTGGAGAATTCGTTGCGTTCATTGAGCGGGGTATTGGCCTGGGCAATGACGTACTTGTCTTCTTCGTCAGCCGAGAGGTAAACCGTCTCATCCGAGACGAACGGCACCACCGGAATCTTGCCCTTGCGCCGACTGATGGTGCCCGCCAGGCCTTCAGTGATTTCCTCCCCATCCTTTGCCATCACACTGTCGCCCTTCACGGTCATCAGGTCGCCCCGCAGCCGCTGTCCGACCAGCCGCTTGTCCTTGGTGCTGAGTTCCTTCAAGACTTTGCGGTAGGGGGTCTCGATGAAGCCGAACCGATTCACGCGGGCGTAGGAGGCCAACCGGCCAATCAAGCCGATGTTCGGTCCCTCCGGCGTTTCGATTGGGCAAATGCGGCCGTAGTGGGAGTGATGCACGTCGCGTACATCGAACCCAGCCCGCTCACGGCGCAAGCCCCCGGGGCCCAAGGCCGAGAGGGTTCGCTTGTGGCGCAGTTCTGCCAGCGGGTTGGTCTGATCCATGAACTGCGACAGCTGACTCGAGCCAAAGAACTCGCGGATCGCCGCAACCACTGGCCGGATGTTGATCAGCGAGACCGGTGAAATCTGCTCCTGATCGCGGATCGACATCCGCTCCAGGATCACCCGCTCCATTCGACGCAGTCCAACTCGTAGTTTGCTCTGGATCAATTCACCAACGGTCTTGACCCGCCGGTTGCCCAGGTGGTCGATATCGTCGGGCTCAATCACCCCGTTATTAATGAGGATCATGCGGTCGATAATGCGCACGATGTCCCAGCTGGTGATTTGCCGATGCTCTTCCGGAACCAGCTTCTCGAGCTCCAACTTGGTGTTGAGCTTATAGCGCCCCACCCGCTCCAGGTCGTAGCGGCGCGGATCGATCAGTTGATCGCGCAGATACTCGCGGGCGTTGTCCAGCGTCGGCGGATCGCCGGGCCGCATGCGCCGGTAGAACTCGACCAGCGACTCTTCGGCCAGGCTGCGGTCCCCGCGACTCTCCCAACTCGGCTCTTGACGAATGGTGGTCGCGATGAAGGGGTGGTCGGGATTGTTGTCGGACTTGGCGAACAGTTTCAGCAGCTCTTCGTCGCTACCATCCTTGATGGCGGCCTTCTTCATCCCATCGTCGACCGCGGCCAGCGCACGCAGCAGAATCGTGACCGGGATGGTGCGCTTGCGATTGAATTTGAGCGTCAGGTAATCGCTCTTGCGGGTCTCGAATTCCATCCAAGCTCCCCGATCCGGAATCAGCTTGGCGGCCGCCAGCCGCCGGCCGGTGGCGCGGTCTTCGGGAGCCTCGAAATACACACCGGGTGAGCGGATCAGCTGTGAGACCACGACCCGCTCGGTTCCATTGATAACGAAGGTACCTTTGTCGGTCATGATTGGAAAGTCGCCAAGAAAGATGTCCTGCTTGATTGGCTCAGGGACTTCGGGTCCAGCCAGCAGGACCGATACGTACATCGGCGCGGCAAACGTCAGGTCGCGCTCGACGCACTCCTCAATCTCGTGCTTCGGATCCTCAAACCAGTAC
>CAZGCX010000197.1:0-4953 GCA_964524585.1 uncultured Anaerolineaceae bacterium | reverse complement strand
GCTCAAGCTGGCGGCCGCCGCCGTGCTGGGGGGTCTGGCAGGTGCGACTGCCATCCTCTTGATCTGGCTGGAGCGCAAGTTGGTCGCCCGCATTCAGGATCGACTCGGGCCGAATCGGGTCGGCCCGTTTGGGCTGCTGCAGACCATTGCGGACGCGCTCAAGCTGCTGACCAAGGAAGTGTTGATCCCAGCCGGCGCCGACCGCTTGGTCTTCCAGCTCGCGCCTCCGATCGTGGTGGCTTCGGTCATCGGGATTTGGGCGGTGATGCCGCTTGCTCCCGGGCTGATCGGCAGCGACGTCAATGTCGGGCTGCTGTACATCATCTCGGTCGGGGCGATTGGCACCCTCGGCATCATGATGGCCGGTCTGTCGTCGAATAACAAATATGCCATGTTGGGTGCCTTCCGCACGGTGGCAATGATGGTGTCCTTCGTGGTTCCGCTGATCTTGTCGCTGCTGGTGCCGACCCTGCTGGCCGGCTCGATGGGGATGCAGACCATCGTGGAAGCGCAATCCGACATCTGGTTCGTGTTTCTGGCGCCGCTGGCAGCGCTGATCTTCTTTGTCTCTTCTATCGCTGAGATTGGCCGCGCCCCCTTCGACCTGCCGGAGGCGGAATCGGAGATCGTGGCCGGCTACCACATCGAGTACTCCGGCATGGCGTTTGGCATGTTCTTCGTCGGCGAGTTCGTCCATGCCTTCACGATCTCGGCGCTCACTGCGGTGATCTTCTTCGGCGGTTGGCAAGGACCAGGCGTGAATTCATTCCCGCTGCTCGGCCTGCTGTACTTCCTGGTCAAGACTTCCATCCTATATTTCATCGTGATCTGGATCCGCGGCACCTTCCCCCGGATTCGCATCGATCAGATGAATGCTTTCAATTGGAAGTTTGTCACGCCACTTGCGCTGGTGGTGCTGGTGGTCACCGCGGTGGCGGACAAGATCGCAACCACCGCCGACCTGAGCCAGCTGTTCGGGGGAGCTGGCACGATCAATCTTGCCGTGATCCGGCTCGGCGTTCACCTCATTGGAAACGGTCTGATCGCACTGGGGACGGTCGCGGCTGTCCGAGCATACGCCACGAGGCAGCGGCGCAAACTGGCGGTCCGCATACAGACCGAGGTCGTTCAGCCCGAGCCGGCCTGAAAGATGATCGGGATCGCAGCCCTCCGATGACACCACAGCGACTTGAATCCCTTGAACCGGCCCGACTGGTGAGGATGCACGCGAGCCTCGTATGACGCCGCAGCAAGTCGTTTTCCTGGTAGCCGGCGGCGTGACGCTGCTCGCGGCAATCATGGTCGTCACCAGCCCGAAACTGGTGCACGCCGGCCTTTGGCTGATCCTCACTTTGGCCGGGATTGCCGTGCTCTTCATTACGCTGGAGAATGGCTTTCTGGCAGTGGTACAGGTGGCGGTCTACATCGATGCCATCGCCATCCTGATCATTATTGTCGTGATGTTGACCCGGGCGGTCATGAAAGACACCGACCCGCAAATCAATCGGGTCTGGATTTGGGCCGCTACGGCGGCGGTGGTGATGTTTGGCGCGATGCTGGCGATCATCTCCCAGGTTTCCGACCAGACGCTCCCCGAATTGATCAATCCAGAGACCGGGCTGAAGATTCTCGGCCGCGCGCTGGTCGACGTGAACGGCTTCGTTTTGCCATTTGAGATCGCCTCGGTGCTGCTGGTCGCGGCGATGATTGGCGCCATCGTGGTTGCGAGGGCGCCGATGGGGAACGAGTGATGGTTCCGCTTTCCTGGTACCTGATTCTGGCGGCGGCAATCTTCTGCATTGGGCTGTTTGGGGTTCTCTCCCGCCGCAACGCGGTGGCGATCCTGATGGGAATCGAGCTGATGCTCAACGCAGTGAACATCAACCTGCTGGCCTTCTGGCGCTACCTGAACCCGGCCGACGTAGGGGCCCAGGTCTTCGTGATCGTGGTGTTCGCGGTGGCTGCGGCCGAGGCGGCCGTCGGGCTGGCGCTGATCATCTCGATCTACCGCCGCCGGTCGACGGTCTCGCCCGATGAAATCGACATGCTGAAATGGTAACGGCCAACCTGGTCTGGCTCATTCCGTTGCCTCCGCTGCTGGCGTTCGGCCTGATCGTGCTGTTTGCCTACCGCAGCAATCGCTTGAGCCACACATTGGCAATCGGAGGGATGACCATCTCCTGGGGGCTGGCGATGGTGGTCTTCTACCAGGCGATCTCCACCACCAACCTTGCCCAGAATCCATTTCAATCAGCCGTCGCCTGGTTGCCAACCGGGGAAACCGCGCTGGAGCTCGGCGTGTACGTCGACCCGCTCAGCGCGGTAGCGCTGTTCTTTGTGGCCTGGACCTGCCTGGCGATCTTCGTATACAGCGTCGGATATCACAATTTCGGACACGCCCGTGACGACCGCGATCGGCCCGGCCTGCCGCCACATGCCGGTGGCATCGAGCCGATGTACGCGCGCTTCTTCGCCTTCATCTCGCTCTTCGCCTTCGGCATGCTCACCCTGGTGCTGTCCGATAACTTGCTGCTGCTGTTTGTTGGATGGGAGATCATGGGGCTGTGCTCCTACCTCCTGATCGGCTTCTGGTATGCCAAGCAGACGGCCAAGGCCGCCATGGTCAAGGCCTTCATCACCACCCGGGTCGGCGACGTATTCATGCTGCTCGGCCTGGTCTACCTGTATTCCCAAACTGGCACGCTGAGCTACGAGGAAATCCTGTTCGATCCGGAGACGCTGGACCGGCTGGCGACGATGCCTTCGGTCATTGCAGGCCTGTCAGCGGCAGGGTTGATCGGCCTGCTGCTATTCATCGGCACAGTCGGCAAGTCGGCCCAGTGGCCGCTGCACGTGTGGCTTCCGGATGCAATGGAAGGTCCGACCCCGGTCTCAGCCCTGATTCACGCCGCCACGATGGTCTCGGCCGGCGTCTACCTCATCGTGCGTTTCTTCCCACTGATCAGTGCCGGATGGCATTCCGGCGAGCCGCTCAACACCACAATGACGGTGATCGCGGCGATCGGTGCCTTCACTGCCTTGTTTGCGGCTACCATTGCCGTGACCCAGAACGACATCAAACGGGTGCTGGCCTACTCCACCATTTCTCAGTTGGGGTACATGGTCAGCGCGGTCGGAATCGGCGCATTTGTGGCCGCGGCCTTCCACCTGCTCACGCACGCTTTTTTCAAGGCGCTGCTGTTCCTGGGCTCCGGGTCGGTGATCCATGGCGTCGAGCACGGCGCCCACGCCAGCGGCGATCACCTGGACGCTAACGATATGACCAACATGGGCGGGCTGCGGACCAAGATGCCGGTTACGTTCTGGACCTTCTTGATCGGCGGTCTTGCGCTTTCTGGCTTTCCGATCCTGACCGCCGGATTCTGGTCCAAGGATGAAATCCTGGCCGACGCGTTCGCTCATGGTCATATGGCGGTGTTTGTGGCCCTGGCGCTGGCGGCACTATTGACTGCCTTCTACACCATGCGGCAGATCAGCCTGACCTTTCTGGGCACACCGCGGACTAAGGCAGCCGAGCATGCCCACGAGTCTGCCCGGTCGATGACACTGCCGCTGGTGGTGTTGTCGGTGTTCGCGGTAGCCGCCGGGTGGATCGGTATCCCAGAGGATTTCCCTGGATTGGGGGGCATGGTCCCGACCTGGCTCCATGACTTCCTGGGGAGCGTATTGCCCGAGCATCCGGAGCCGGTGATCTTCAACGCAACCCCGCTGTTGATATCCGTTGCAGCCGCATTAGGTGGGCTGACACTCGGATGGCTGGTTTACCGCAACATGCGAACCGGCGAGCGCGATCCGCTTGAGCGCCCTCTGGGCGCCGTCTATCGGCTGCTCAAGAACAAGTATTACTTCGACGAGTTGTACGACCGCATCTTGGTCAAGCCGGCCTACTGGATTGCCGAGGTCTTCACTTACCAGGTCATCGACCGGCGACTGATCGACGGAACCCTGCATGCGATCGCCGGCTTCGCGCTGCGCGTTGGATCGTTCCTGCGCGAGCGCATCGATTTGCCCATCGTGAATGGCTCCGGCGATCTAGTCGGAGATAGCGTGAAAGCGGCCGGCCGCGAGTTCAAGTTCGTACAGACCGGCCAGGTGCAGGTCTATCTGATCGTCGGCGTACTGTTCACCGGGCTGTTGCTATCTGTGGTCCTGTTCTTCTGATGAACACGATCGAAAACAACCTCCTCACCCTGATCCTTTTTGCTCCGACCGTGGCAGCGGCGATCCTGTTGCTGATTCCGAGCCGGCAGGAAAAGAGCATCCGATGGGTGGCGCTGATCGGCAGCCTGGTACCGCTGGGGCTGGCGATCTGGCTGTGGTTCGCCTATGACCCGCAGCTGGCGGGCTACCAATTTGAGCAGCGGGTAGTGTGGTATCAGGCGATCAACGCCAGCTACCACCTGGGTGTAGACGGGATCTCGGTGCCGATGGTGCTGTTGACGACCTTGCTCACGCCGCTGGCACTGCTGATCTCATGGAACATCCAAGACCGGGTGCGCAGCTATATGGTGCTCTTCTTGCTGCTCGAAACCGGTATGTTGGGCGTCTTCGTGTCGCTCGATCTGTTCCTGTTCTTCGTCTTCTGGGAAGTTGGCCTGGTTCCGATGTACTTCCTCATCAACCAGTGGGGAAGTGAAAAGGGCACCCGCACTGTGGCCGGGCGCGAGGTTCCCGCCCGGACCTACGCCTCGTTCAAATTCCTGATCTACACCATGGCCGGTTCCCTTGGATTGCTGCTGGCGATTCAGCTGATCGGCGTAACGTCCGGAACCTTCGACATGGTCGAGATCACCCGCACCTGGGCTAGCCTGAACCAGCCGCTGACCATGTTTGGGCTGCCGATCACCATTCCGATCGCCACCGTCAAGAGCATTGCCTTTTGGGCGTTCGTCATCGCCTTCGCCATCAAAGTACCGGTCTGGCCATTCCACA
>CAZGCX010000196.1:0-4975 GCA_964524585.1 uncultured Anaerolineaceae bacterium | reverse complement strand
CCAAGCACTTGAACATGACCATCACCCGTGCCCGCTTGGAGCAGCTCACCGACGACTTGATCGAGCGCTCGGTCGGCCCATGCGAGCAAGCTATGAATGATGCCGGACTGAACCCGGAGGACATCGACGAGGTGATCCTGGTGGGCGGGATGACCCGCATGCCGGCAGTTCAGGAAGCGGTGAAGCGAATCTTTGGCAAGGACCCCCATAAGGGCGTGAATCCGGACGAAGTGGTGGCGCTGGGCGCCGCCATCCAGGCCGGCGTGCTGGGCGGCGAGGTCAAGGACATTCTGCTGCTCGATGTGACGCCGCTCACGCTATCGATCGAGACACTGGGAGGCGTGGCGACCGGCTTGATCGAGCGCAACACCACGGTTCCCGCCCGCAAGACTCAGGTGTTCTCGACCGCGGCCGACAACCAGGACGAGGTCGAGATCAACGTGGTGCAGGGCGAGCGCTCGATGGCCGCAGATAACAAGTCGCTGGGAAAGTTCCGCCTGGACGGGATTCCGCCTGCGCCTCGGGGCGAGCCCCAGATTGAAGTGACCTTCGACATTGACGCCGACGGAATTCTGAGCGTCAGTGCCACCGACAAGGCAACCGGGCGCAGCCAGCACATTCGGATCACTGCTTCGTCCGGCTTGTCGGAGGACGAAGTCGAGCGCATGACGCGCGACGCCGAATTGCACGCCGGGCAAGACTCCGATCGACGGGAGCGGGCCGAGGCGCGCAACGCCGCCGACAACGCCATCTACAACACCCAGAAGATCCTGAAGCGCGACGAGGAGAATATCCCCGAAGGCGCCCGCGCTGCGCTCGAGTCGCGGATGCGCGACCTGCAGCTGGCGATCGAAGACGCCGACACCGAGCGGTTGCGGACGCTGACCAATGAGCTCTTGGCCGAGGCGCAGGACCTCTCGGCCCGGGTTCACGAACAGGGCTCGGTAGTCCACGAGCCCGATTCATCGGCCAGCGACAACGGTAATCCACCGGATGCGGGCGAGTACACCGAAGCCTAGCTGAAGGATCCTGGATCCACCGCCAACCGGCGGCCGGCAGCTGATTGATGACGGACAAACCCGACTACTACGAATCGCTAGGCGTTGGCCGCAGTGCCTCCTCCGATGAGCTCAAGAACGCCTATCGGCAACTGGCCAAGCAATACCACCCGGACGTCAATCAGGAACCGGGCGCCGAGGAACGATTCAAAGAGATCAACGAGGCCTATGCAGTGCTGTCCGACCAGCAGCGTCGTGCGGCCTACGATCGGTTCGGTCATGCCGGTCTCAAAGGCATGCCGACCGACTTCGACTTCGGCTTTGGTGACATCTTCGAAGAGTTCTTTGGATTCGGAATGGGCGGGCGCCGCCGCCGGTCGGCTCCCCGCCGCGGCCACGACCTCCGTTACGACCTGCAGCTGGATTTCGAAGAGGCGGTCTTCGGGGTCGACAAGGAGATTCACTTCACCCGCCGCGACACCTGCTCGCGCTGCGACGGGTCGGGCGCCGAACCGGGCACCACCCCGACCCGCTGCGCGACCTGCCAGGGCAGTGGCGAAGTGCGGCAGGTGCGCCAGACGCTATTGGGCTCGATGGTCAATGTCACCAGCTGCCCAACCTGCGGTGGGCGGGGTGAGACTGTAGGAACCCCCTGTCAGAACTGTCAAGGCAGCGGAATCGAGCAACTCGAGGTCAAGCAGACGGTTTCGGTACCGGCCGGCGTTGACAGCGGCACGCAGATCCGGATCGGCGGCGAGGGCGAACCCGGGCCAAACCGAGGCCCGCGGGGCGACCTGTACATCGTGACCGAGGTCAAGCCGCACCGCTTCTTCCGGCGTCGCAAGGATGACATCCTACTCGACCTGTCAATCAATCTGGCCCAGGCCGCATTGGGGGCTGAGGTCGAAGTGCCGACGGTTGATGGAGACGAGAAACTACGAATCCCGGCTGGGACCCAATCCGGGCGATCGTTCCACTTGCGCGGCAAGGGCGTTCCACACTTGCGCCGCAATGGGCGAGGCGATCAGATCGTCATTATCTCGGTCGAGGTACCCAAGACCATCACCGATGAACAGCGAGAGTTGTTTGAGCAGCTGGCAAAGACGCTTGGTACTGAGGTCAAGCCGCAAGAGCGCAGCTTGCTGGACGATTTGAAGGATCTCTTCAGCGGCTTGGTGGATTGAATTACATGCCCCGAAGGGGCGAGGACCAGACCAGAATGGATTGCGCTCCGGGTTGAGCCTCGTCAAACCCGCGTCTGCGGGACCGAGTTGGCTGGAGGTCTCCTTGCAGCTCGAGGACGAACTGGTAGAACCGGCGGCGGAGCTGCTCGGCCGGGTTGGCGCCAATGGCGTCGCTATTGAGCCGGCGGGCGGCAAGTTGCTGGTGCGGGCCTGGTTGCTTGATGACTCAGGTCTGGAGGCTCGATTGGACCAGTTTCGACGCGGGCTGTGGCATCTGAGCCAGATCACCCCTTTTCCCGAACCGCAATACCGACACCTGGCCCAGGCCGATTGGGAGGCGGCATGGAAGCGAGAGTATCGCCCGCTCCCAATCGGCCGTCAGCTGCTGGTGCAGCCGATCGTCCCGAAACCGGACCCGGAAGCAACGGCCAATTCGTCGCCCTGGAACGATTCCTTCGAGTTGATCGGCGTGGATCGTGAGCTGTCAGTCGATCCGCAACGAACCCTGCTCTACCTTGAGCCGGGAATGGCGTTCGGTACCGGCACCCACCCCACCACCCGGCAATGTCTGGAGCTCGTTGAATCCTACGTGATGCCCGGAACCGCGGTGCTTGATGTCGGTTGCGGATCTGGCATCTTGTCGATCGGGGCGGTGCTGCTTGGAGCTGGCTCCGCACTGGCTCTCGATACTGACCAGGACGCAGTTCAATGGGCTCGAACCAACGTGCTGCACAATCGGCTGGGCGATCAAGTCCGGGTCGAGCTCGGCTCGTTGGACGAGTTGCCCAGCGCTGCGCAGTACTCGATGATCCTGGCCAACATCCAGGCACCAACCGTCATCCAGCTGCTTCGGGATGGATTGGCAGACTTCCTCGCCAACGACGGCGCGCTGATCGCGGCCGGGATCCTGGACGATCAGCAGACCGAGGTCGAACGATACGCGCGGGAAGCTGACTTGAAGCTGGGCGAGGTGCGAGCCGCGGGAGATTGGCGCGCATTGGTCCTGCATCGATCTCCTTCTAAGTCTTGAATCAGCGGCTGGACCGAAAACCAGCGGCGTAACAGCACGCGCCGGAACTGATGAAAAAAGAAATCCGCTCCCTGAATTGGGAGCGGACGGTTTCAGGTGCGATGAAGTCGCTGCCCGGCTAAACGACGCCAGAGGCGACCGCTCGCATCAATCGCTCTCTGTCCGAGGTTGGCTTTTCTTGAAACGGTAGGTGATTCGCCCGCGGTTCAGATCGTAGGGCGACAACTCGACCTTGACCCGGTCCCCCAGCAGAATGCGGATGTAGTAGCGACGCATCTTGCCGGAGAGGTAAGCCAGCACCACGTGGCCGTTCTCCAACTCAACCCGGAACTGGGTGGCTGGCAGGGCTTCCACCACGGTGCCCTCAACCTCGATCTTCTCTTCCTTCCGCTTCGCTTCCTGCTTCGGCACGTTTATCGCCCTCGTTCTCCGCCGGTGAACTTCCGCTGCCGGCGCTTCAATCGGCGAATCGCCTTCTTCTTCTGAATTCGCCGCAGTTCGCTCTTGGAAACGAACCAGCGCTTGCGGCGCACGGTGCTCAGGATGCCACTCTTTGATACCTTCTTTCGGAATCGCTTGAGCAACTGCTCCTGAGATTCATTCGGCCGCAAGATCACGGTCGCCATCTAGTGCCTCACCTCGCTTCCAATCCTCATCTCACTCTGGCCATTCCAGGTCGAGCCGCTCACGTTCAGGCTCGAACGAGCTGACCACGACTTCAACTTGCTCGCCCTGGGAAAGGTGCGCCAGGCCGTCATTTGATTTGAGCAACCCTTCAATCCCGTAGTCAAACCGGATATAGGCACCGGCCGAAACGAATCGGACCAAGCTGCCGGTCAGCCGTTGGCCGACTTCGATCTCTCCGGCCGCCGCCTCCCACGGATTCGGAAGCAAACGCTTCAAACTGAGGCCAATCCGATTGGATTCCTTATCAAGTCGGATCACCATGGTTTCGGTTTCCTGGCCGACCCTCAACACGGCAGCGGCGTCCTCCACCCGGTTCCAGGACATTTCAGAGATATGGATCAATCCGTCGGCGCCCCCGATATCGACAAAGGCTCCGAATTCACGCAAGCTAGTCACCACTCCGGAGCGGATCTCACCCATCTCCAGGGTTTGGATCACCTTGGCCTTTTGGTCTTGACGCCACTGTCGGATCGCCTTGCGCTCCGACAGTACCAGCCGCCGCCGACGAGGATCGACTTCGATGACTTTGAGCGGCATGGTCTGGTTGACCCGGCTGGAGAGATACTCACTCTGCGCCTTCTCGTCCAGGCCGCGCGGCAGGTCGCTGATGTGGGAGGCCGGAACAAAGCCCCGCAGGCGGCCAAACGGAACGATAAGGCCACCCCGGTTGAAACCGCCGACCACCCCTTCGAGGATCGTATCTTCGTCCATCAGCGCTTGAGCACGCAACCAATCATCGCTTTCGCGCGCCTGGGCCACCGAAACGACCAGATTCCCGTCGTTGTCGACCGGATCTACCACCATGACCGAGACCTCATCGCCAACCTCGATCTGGCTTTCTTCGTCTGGCAACAGATCGAGGTCGGTGCGGGGCACGACACCGTCTCGCTTCAGCCCTAAGTCGATGATCATCCCGTAGTCATCTGCGGAGATGACCCGGCCTGTAAGCAAATCGCCGCGCCGGGCATCCGGAACGGCCAGTGCTTCGGTTAGCAGTTGTTCGAATTCATTCATATAAAGAAATCAGCCTGACCAGCGCTCATGCACCGACCAGGCCGTGTGGCGACTCGTGCTTT
>CAZGCX010000195.1:0-4982 GCA_964524585.1 uncultured Anaerolineaceae bacterium | reverse complement strand
GGCCCCGTTGTCGCAGCCAATCAACCACAATTTGGGGACCGGCGACCACTCCGCCGACCACGCCGAATGCCTTGGAGAGAGTGCCAACCTCGACATCGACCTGACCGTGCAGGTTGAAGTGATCGACGATTCCACGGCCTCCCTTGCCAAGCACGCCTTCTCCGTGGGCATCGTCAACCATCAGCAGGAAGTCGTGCCGCTTTGCGACTTCGCAGATTTGATCCAGCGGAGCGACGTCGCCGTCCATGCTGAACACACCGTCGGTCACGATCAACGAGCGAGGGTGGCCGGCATCTCTGTGCTCACCGATGACCTGCTCCAGGCCCTGCGGATCGAGATGCGGATAGCGCACAGTCTCGGCCCCGGATAACCGGCAGCCGTCGATGATGCTGGCGTGGTTGAGTGCATCCGAGTAGATCACATCGCCCTTGCCAACCAATGCGGGGATGGCGGCCAGATTAGCGTTGAAACCGGACTGAAAAGTGATCGCTGCTTCCACCCCTTTGAAGGTCGCCAACCTAGATTCCAATTCGAGGTGCAAGACGGTGGTGCCGGCAATGGTCCGTACCGCTGCCGGCCCGACCCCGTATTGCTCCAACGCTTGCTGGGCAGCCTTTACCAGGTCGGGGTGGTCTGCCAGGCCGAGATAGTTGTTCGAGCAGAAGTTCAGAACTTTGCGGCCATCGACCGTCAGCCATGCGCCCTGGGCGGAATCGATCACGCGGATCTGGGTGAACAGTCCGGACGAACGAAGCTTGCTCAGTTCGTCAGCGATCCAGTCGGTCTTGGTCATTGGCCCTCCCGTTGAAGGCGCCTGGCGCTGGGGGTTAGGTTACGAGCGTGGTGAAGATGCGTGATGCTGGCGCGCCGATCAGAGCATTGAGTATGTTGAATCCGCCGAATCGCCCCAGCACGATCAGCAAGATGAGGATCAACGGCCCGTAGGGGCGCAATCGCTGCATCGTCGCCTGCCCCGAGGATGGCAGGAAGTAGGTCAGTACCTTCTCACCGTCCAGCGGGGAAATCGGCAAAAGATTGAACAGCAGCAAAATCAAGTTGATGAAAACGAAGACCTGCAGCACGTCGGCAACGGTCGGAATCAGACTGTTTCCTGATAGGCCTGCGGTGAGCAAACCCGCTTTGAACGGGACGGAGCCCAGCAGGGCCAGAACCAGATTCGAGAACGGCCCGGCGACAGAAACCAACATGGTCCCCGCTGGTGTTCGGCGTTCCAGTGCGGAGGGATTGATCGGCACCGGCTTGGCCCATCCGAATCCGGCGAACAACAACATCAGTGTCCCCAAGGGGTCCAGGTGTCGCAGTGGATTGAGCGATAGCCTTCCGTTGCGTCGTGGCGTGTCGTCCCCGAGTTGATCGGCGGTCCAGGCGTGTGCGAATTCGTGAACGGTAAAGGCGATGAGTAGGGTAATGGCGGTGGAGACTAGCGAGGGGATGTCTTGGACCACAGCGGGCGGATTATACCAGCGGGGTCAAAAGGGCCGAATGATATAATCCGCGGGCTCCCCTCCCGAGAGGCATGACGTGCTAACTGAACTCCGAATGGACGATGTGGTGCGGCTGCGAAAGCCGCACCCCTGCGGCGGTTCGGAGTGGCGAGTCGTCCGCCTCGGTGCGGATATCGGCTTGAAGTGCACGACCTGCGGGCGTCGAATCCTGCTTCCGCGGCGGGATCTAGGACGGCGAATGAAGGGCTGGGTACAGAAAGCGGAAGGCGACGCGCAAGATTAGACTTCCAGGCGCGGCAGTCAAGCTGAGCGCTGGCTCAACTTCAGTGAAGAACTAGGCGCGCAAGACAGGGGCGGCGGACTCGTTAGACGTTAGCGACTACGTTGCTAAACAGGTTCCCTACGCTTCCGCCAAATATCACCAGGAGCACGATAACAACAATGGCAACAAAAATAATCACCAACCCGTACTCAAGCAGCCCCTGGCCCTGCGAGGACAAAAAGAACATAAATGACCTCTGAGGGTGCCTATCAATTCATTTTGAGTATAGGGGATCGCCCGATTCATGCAATAGCTCTTCCATCACAAGCAGCGATCCAAGGCGAATTGGCGTGCCCTACGTAGTTTGCGCCGAGGAAATCGAGCGGCGCTGGATCGCGCATGTACCGGATCTCCCCGGCTGCTTCGTGTCCCGCGATGAGCGGGAAACGGCCATCGGCTTGGTTCCCCGAGCCGTTGAGGAATACTTGGAGTGGACCGCCGCGCACGGCCTGCGGGTCAGTGGACTTTCGGGGCCGATGATGGTCAGCGAGGTGGTCCGTTCCTGGCGGTACGAGGAGTCGTATGAGGTGAACGCCTTCTTCGCTGCGGATCGACCGCCACTGTTGCCGGAGGAGGTCGAAGAGTTCGAGCGACTCTTGATCGCGACCCGTGACGACCTGGACCAGGCGTTGGATGGATTGGAAATGGAGGATCTGGAGCACGAAATCCCAGGTGAGCAGTGGCCGATCCTGGGAGTGCTGAACCACATGGCACTTGCCGAGCAATGGTATTTCGATCGAATGGGCATTGGGCTTCCCACGCAGGAGCTCCCACAGGATCCACTGGAACGGCTGGTGCGGGTGCGCGAGAACAGCCTGGCGCGCCTACCGGATCTGGGGCAGCGAGACTCCGTGGTAACACTCTCCGGCGAGACCTGGTCGGCACGCAAAGTGATGCGCCGAACGCTTTGGCACGAGCGCGATCACACCCAGCATATCCGGAAGATGCGGACAAGACTCAACTAGCCGGCAAGATCCTGCTGCGGCGATTGAGGACCGACAGGAGCGGCGAAGCTGGAGGAGCATATGACTTACACCACCATCAAGACCGCAGTGCATGGGAAGGCAGGTCTGGTGCAAATCGACCGACCGGAGGCGCTCAACGCCCTGAATGCCACCGTCATGGAAGAGCTGGCTACGGCACTGCAGGCTTTCGATGCCGATCCCCAGATCGGGGCGATGGTGGTTACCGGCGACCAACGAGCCTTTGCTGCGGGTGCGGACATCAAGGAAATGGCCGGCAGCAGCTCAGTCGAAATGCTGAAAGCCGACCGCATCTCGCGCTGGGACCGGATCAAAGGGGTGAAGAAACCGGTAGTCGCGGCCGTGTCTGGTTGGTGCCTGGGTGGAGGACACGAACTGGCCATGGCTTGCGACATGATCGTGGCATCCGAGAGCGCCAAGTTCGGACAACCGGAGATCAACCTGGGAGTGATGCCCGGCGCGGGCGGTACGCAACGTCTGGCCCGAGCGGTGGGTAAGGCGATCGCCATGGAAATGGTGTTGAACAACCGGACCTTGAACGCGCAGGAAGCGCTGCACTACGGACTGGTCAATCGTGTCGTGCCGGAAGAGCTGTTCCTGGAGGACGCTCTGGAGCTGGCTAACCAGCTGGCGGCGCGGGCGCCTTTGGGGATCCGGTTAGCCAAGGAAGCAGTCAACAACGCATTCGAGACTTTCCTTGCCGATGGGATCTCGGACGAACGGCGCAGCTTCTACTTTCTGTTCAGCACGGAGGATCAGGAGGAAGGCATGCAAGCGTTTATCGAGAAGCGCCCCCCGGAGTGGAAGGGTCGATAGGCGATGAGGGCCCCGACTCGAATTGACCACGCCGCCGCGTTGGAGCAACCGGCTTGAAGGCGATCTATTTCGACAAGAACGTCCCACGCGCCTTGGCCACCAAGGCACTGCGCCGTATTTGGCCGGGCGTGATCTGGAGTCCGCTGTCGCCCTCCGGCGTGGAGCATATTCCCGACCCGCCGCTGCCCGGCCCAAGCTGGCTGCGGGTGCGCAACCGACAATGCGGCATCTGCGCCACCGACCTCTCACTGCTGTTCGTGAAAGCCGACCCTCGAGTTTCGCCGGCGGCGCTGCCAGGCCTCAATCGGATCTACCTGGGACATGAGGCGGTCGGGGAGGTGATTGACCTCGGTCCGCAGGTTGAGCGCTTCAACGTTGGCGATCGGGTGGTCATCGAGGCTCGCCCAGGTGGCAGCCCCAATTGCTTCACCCAAGGAATCGAGCCGCCCTGCAGGTACTGCACCTCTGGCAATACTCGATTGTGCGTAAACGGATCGCTGGGCCGAGGTCCCGAGGGCGCTGGCAGCGGCTGGGCTGACCGTTACACGGCACACGAGAGCGAAGTGTGGCCAGTGCCGGAGGACCTGAACGACGACCAGGCCTCGTTGATCGAACCGATGGCCGTTGCGCTGCATGGCGTGCTTCGACGTCGGCCGCAGCCTGGCGATCGAGTGCTGGTACTCGGCGCAGGGATCATCGGGCTGCTGACCCTTCAGGCGCTCAAGGCACTGGCGCCTGGGACCCATGTGTCGATTCTGGCCAAGTACACGCATCAAGGTCAGGCGGCCGAGCGCCTGGGAGCGGATGAAATCATCGGACCGATGGGTGATCCGTACGCCAAGATGGCGCGGGTGACCGGCGCCAAGCACTACCAGGCGATGCTCAACCGAGGCATGCTATTGGGTGGCTTTGACATCGTCTATGACTGTGTTGGTTCCAGCTTCACCGTCATGGACAGCCTCCGCTGGACCAAAGCCGGCGGGGCGGTGGTGATCCTGGGCATTTCGCTCGATCTGCTGAAGTTCGACGCCACCCCAATCTGGTTTCAGGAAGTGGATCTGATTGGATCCAAGACGTTTGGCCACGAGACGGTCAACGGCCGGACGCTGCACACTTTTGACCTGGTGATTGAGATGTTGCAGGAAGGGGCGTTGACCGCTGAAGGATTAATCACACACCGTTTCCCGTTCTCTGACTATCGCCAGGCAATCAACACCGCTTCGGACAAGCGCAAGGGATCGATCAAAGTCACGCTGACCTTTGGCGACAGCTAGTCGACTGCGCCCGGCCAGCGCGATTTCGCGCAAAACACGCGTGTGGTAAGATTTCGCGCAGTTGCCCCGCCGTCAGAGCGGGGCCTTTGTCCCTCGAGGAAAACGTGGGCGAACCCGAGAA
>CAZGCX010000194.1:3523-4985 GCA_964524585.1 uncultured Anaerolineaceae bacterium | reverse complement strand
CGGCGCTCACCCGCTCGGTCTCACCGGAAGGCACGAACACCCAGTTGATCGGGTTTTCGTCAGTTCCCCATACCACCTCTTCCTCGGCGTAGGCGCCAGGGCCGATGTCGTCATAGGTGGTGGTGAAGCTCGGGCCAAACCACTTGGTGTTGATGGCTTCCAACGAACCGTCAGCCATCATGGACTCAAGCGCAGCATTGAACGGTTCCACCAGATCGCTGCCCTTGGGGAAGATGAAGCCCAGCTCGTCGCTCGAGATCGAAGGGCCGATGAGTTTCAACTGGTCTTTGTTGGCTCCCAGGTACCCCAGGCCGGCTACCTCGTCGATGACCACTGCGTCCACATCACCGGCCAATAGCGCTTGCACGGTGGTGCCAAAGTCGACGAAGGTGTGCACCCGGGCGTCGCCGACCAAGTCGACCGCCGCCTGGAAGTTGGTGGTGGCCTCCTGTTCGCCGAAGATCAGATCCGGGTTGGCAGCAAAGTCATCCGGGCCCTCGAAGCGATCCTCATCGATGCGGACCAGCATCCGCTGCTCGATCGCCACGTAACCGATCGAAAAGTCGACCTGCTGGGCGCGCTCGTCGGTGATGGTGATGCCGTCCGCAGCCATGTCGAACTGGCCCTCTGATACGGAGGCGATCATGGTGTCCCAGGCGAACTCCTGCCACACCGGATCGCAGTTGATGCGATCACAAATCTCGTTAATGGTGTCGTAGTCCCAACCCTGCGCCTCTCCAGTTTCCAACAGGACGAAGTTGAAGGGCAGGTAGGCGTTCTCAATTGCGATGGTGACCTCTCGGCCACCGAGGTCCGGCATCCCCCCGGCGGATGGCTCAGAGGTTGGAGCGGTGGTGGGCGTGGCCTGCGAGCACGCGCCAAGTAGCGCCGCAATCAAGAGCAGGCCAATCGGTACAACTAATCTCTTCACAGTAAACTCCTCCTGAAACGATAAGTGTAGTTTTCTGGCGTTAGTGGGATTCAAGTGGGGCTTGGGCGGAGCGACACCTCCTTTGCGACGACCCGCTCGGTCTATTCGAACATTCTACTCCGACTTCAGCCGCCTCTCCATGAATCTGACCCCAACCGCCAGCAGCAATGTCATGCTCAGGTAGAGGAAGGCCAGCGTGTAATAGGTCTCGGGGAACCGAAATGAAGCCGCCGCATACTTCTTGCTCAGCTGGGTGATCTCTCCCACCCCGATCACGGAGACCAAGGACGAATCCTTCAACATCGAGATGAAGTCATTTCCGAGCGGAGGCAGGACCCGGCGGATCGCCTGCGGCAGGATGATTAGCCGGAGAGACTGGAATCTATTCAACCCAATGGCCTTGGCGGCATCCAGCTGGCCGCGTTCGATCGACTGGATTCCAGCCCGAAAGATCTCCGACTCAAATGCGCCATACGCGGTAGCCAGGGCGATGATGCCGCGCGCCACGAAATCCACGTTGCGAACGGTCAG
>CAZGCX010000194.1:0-3513 GCA_964524585.1 uncultured Anaerolineaceae bacterium | reverse complement strand
CAAGCCGATTTGGACCAGCCAATCGCCCACGCCGTTAATGCCGTTGACCGCCAATGGAACGAATACGAACGAAATGATAAAGATCTGTACCAAGATCGGGACCCCGCGCACGACCTGCACGTAGAAAAGCGCCAGGTTGCGCAGGATGGGGCTTGAGGAGAGTTGCCCCAGAGCGGTGGTGAGGCCCAAAACCACCGCGACCACATAGGCCATCAGAGTCACCATAATGGTCAGCCGGACTCCGATTCCGATGTTGTTGATCACATCCTGATAGGTTTGATTGGTCAGGAAGTTGTAGACCAGCAGCGCTCCGCCGAATAAGATCAACAGTGCCCACCAGGGAAACCCGGACAACCCGCTGCTTACCCGTGTCTGGAACGACGGGATTGGCCGACCGGACGGCGGGATGACTTCTATGTTGCGCTGAGTTGTTTCCATGGGTTGGAAGGAGGTAGGACCAGGATCGATCATGACTACTCTACCATAGGCTGATCCGAGCGGCCTGCTTGTGCCTTCAGAGGGCGACCGTTAGAATCGCAGAGATGACCTCCCCTGAACTGCAGGCCGCACTTGACTACCTGTATAGCTTCATTGACTACGGCACGAAGCGCAGCTACCGCTACTCTCCGGAGGTATTCGATCTAGCGCGGGTCGAAACTCTGCTGCACAGCCTGGGCGATCCGCAGCTCCAGTTCCGCAGTATCCATATCGCGGGCACAAAAGGGAAGGGCTCCACGGCCGCCATGATTGAGTCCTGCCTGCGAGCGGCCGGGTACCGTACCGGGCTTTACACTTCGCCTCACCTGATCGAATTCAACGAACGAATCCAGGTCGACGCCGAGCCGATTCCCGAGCGGATACTGGTCGAATTGGTGGAGAAGCTGAAGCCGCATGTCGAGTCGATCCCCGAGATCTCGACCTATGAGCTGACCACCGCGCTGGCATTCATGTACTTTGCCGAGCAAGCAGTGGACTGTGCGGTGGTGGAGGTTGGCCTGGGCGGCCGGCTGGATGCCACCAACGTATTGCGCCCGATGGTATCGGTCATCAGCTCGCTTTCCTATGACCACATGCACTTGCTAGGGGACAGTTTGTCGGACATCGCGGCCGAGAAGGCGGGCATCATCAAGCAAGGCATTCCCGTGGTGCTGGCCCCGCAGCAATTCGAAGCCGAGGGCGTGGTACGCAAGGTGGCAGAGTCCCGCGGCGCCCCGTTGATCCAGCTCAATCGTGACTGGCACTATGCCGGCGTGGCGCATGACCTCGACGGTCAACGGCTCAGGGTCTGGAAGGATCAGCAGGAGGGTGAGCCGGCGGAACTGTGGATCCCCTTGCTTGGTTACCATCAGGTACAGAATGCGGCCCTGGCCTTCGCAGCGCTCCAAACAGCCACCGACGGCGGAATGGCGGTGGAGCTCGATGCGATCCGGGCTGGGTTGCGGAGCGTGCGCTGGCCCGGCAGATTCGATTTGATCTCGCGTGATCCGGCGATTGTGCTGGATTGCGCCCACAATCGCGACTCGGCCCTGAAACTCCGTTTGGCTCTTGACGACTACTTCCCCAGCCGGCCGGTAACGATGGTCTTCGGGGCCTCCAGCGACAAGGATGTGCGAGGCATGTTCCTGGAGCTCTCGCCCCGAATCACTCGACTGATCCTGACCGAAACTGACCATCCGCGAGCCGAGAAGCCGGAAACGCTGGCCCCGATCGCTGACGCCTTTGGACTGCAATCGGAAATCGTGCGGCCGGTGGCGGCCGCCTTGCACCGGGCGATGGAAATCAGCGATACACAGGACGTCGTGCTCGCTACCGGCAGCATCTTTGTCGTGGGTTCGGCGTTGGCCGCATGGGACCCACACCGTTCCACCTTCGTTCACAACGCCAGGCAGCTGGCCTGACCGGTTTGATCGAGCGCACGCTCTCGGATCGATTGACGCTGCTGTTGGCGAGCTCACTGCTGCTGGCTGGCTGCCGGCAGTCGCTGGTTCCATTGCCGACCGTGACCTCGCTTGCAATTGTGGAGCCCACGGCCACGCAACCACTGGAAGCGCCCACCTCACCGCCCCTAGCGACGATTGAGACCTCACCGGAGTACGCCTATGCGGTGGTGTGGGTTCCAGCCGACCAGCCGCTGCAGGCCCGACAACCGGCAGGGATCACCAGCATGGCGGTCGATAGCCTGGCTGCCGATCAACGCGGCATCGCGGTCACCGGCCGCTCGACGCTGCTTGGGAGCTCAACCTGGGTGGAGATCTTTCTGCCGCAGGGCGGCACCGGGTGGGTGAACGGCTGGAACCTTACCGAGGACGTCTCCGGGCAGAGCTTCTGCGATGATCCGCGGGTGGCGGATTTGGTGAATCGCTTCATCATGGCAGTCCAGCAGCGAGATGGGGCCCAGTTGGCGCAGCTGGTCAGCCCAAAGCGCGGCCTAATCGTTCGTCACGATTGGTGGAACCCGGAGGTAGTGCTGGAGGCCGGGGAGGTCAAAAGCGTCTTTCAGGACCCAGTGGACCGGGTGTGGGGAGTAAACCGCGACAGCGAGCAGGCCATCAGCGGGCCCTTCCGGGAGATTATTCTACCGAGACTGGAAGAGGTCTTCTCGGTTGCCCCGGAAACGGCGTGTAACGGACTGGGGGTTGGGACAACCGCGCAGCCTGCGCAGTGGCCCTCCGAGTACACCAACCTGAACTTCCTCTCGTTCTACCGTCCAGCTCCCGCTCCGGGCAATGCCCTCAACTGGCGAACCTGGGCGCTGGGGGTTGAATTCGTCGAGGGCCAACCGTACCTGGCGGTGGTAGTGCAGTATCGGGGGGAGATCTAGGCGACTGACACTCGGGCGAGCGCGTCGGTCGGCGCACCGCTCTTCGCCAGGTTCAGCACGGAGCGGTTCAAAACGAGTTCGGGTTCATCATTGCGGCGAGAATCTCCGGCAGGCGGTCCTTCCACTCGGTAGAAGTCAACCAGAGTCCCCGCTTGCTCTGCCGCACGTCCGAGCCGAGGGTACCGAGTTCGATTTCACCGCTGCTCGGGCCAAGCTGAAGCAGGATCTGACCGCCCTCGGTGATCACTCCGACCAAGCCAGCGGCGGCTGCCATCACCTTGACCCGCAACTGATAGAGCAGGTTTTCGACTTCCACCGGCGGATCCCCGAACCGATCGACCAGCTCGCTTTGAAGCGACTCGACCTCGGGCAGGGTGCGCAGTCCGGCAAGTCGGCGATAGAGCTGTAGGCGGAGATCCCGGTCGCTGACGTATTCCGAATTTAGCGCGCCGGCCAGCGGCAGGTCGATGGTGACCGGAGAGGGCGGAGCTACGGACGGCAGCTCGGGGATCGAGCCGGTCAGACCTGCGGCACGCATGCGCCTGACGGCCTCTCCCAACAACTGCGTGTAGTAGTGAAACCCGACTGCTGCGATGTGGCCGTGCTGCCGGCGTCCCAAGACGTCGCCAGCCCCTCGCATCTCCAAATCCCTCAGCGCGATGCTGTATCCCGCACCGAGTTGGGTGTTTTCG
>CAZGCX010000193.1:0-4991 GCA_964524585.1 uncultured Anaerolineaceae bacterium | reverse complement strand
CCACCCAGGATTTGGATGGCATTACGACAGACCCGCTCGGCCATCTCGGTGGCGTAGAGTTTGGCGACAGATGCTTCGCGGTTGAATGGCTGGCCATTCCCCTTGAGCCAGGCTGCTTTGTACACCAGCAGGCGGGCGGCCTCGATCTCCGTGACCGCGTCGGCGATCATCCACTGGATTGCCTGGTGCTGGCCGATCGGTGAGCCAAAGCTTTCACGTTGCTTGGCATAGCGTACCGACTCTTCCATGGCGGATTGTGCCAGCCCCACCGCCAGCGCGCCGATGCTCACTCGCCCGCCGTCGAGCACCTCCAGGGTTTGGTAGATCCCTTGACCGACCTCGCCCAGCAAATGATCGTCCGGCACCCGGACCTCTTCATAGGTTAGGGCATGGGTGGGCGAGGCACGCACCCCCATCTTCTTCTCGGCCGGATGGATATGCAGCCCGGGCGATTCAGTCGGCACCACAATCAAGCTTAGCGATTCGGAACCGCCCGCTGGATCGGTGCGGCATAGCGTCACAATCAACTGCGAAACGCTGGCGTTGGTGATCCAGGCTTTGCTCCCGTTGATCACCCATTTCCCATCAACCAACTCGGCGCGAGTCTGAACGCCTCCCACCAGATCGGATCCACCTCCCGGCTCGGTCAGCGCCAGTGCCGCCAGGCCGCCCTTGCCGGAAGCCAGCGCAGGCAGCCAACGCTGCTGCTGCGCCTCGGTGCCGAACAGCGCAATCGGAGCACAGCCCAGCCCGTTGTGGGCGGAAACCGAGAGGGCAGTGCCGCCGTCGGCCCAACCGAGCTCTTCGATGGCGATTGCCGCGCTCAGCGGATCGACGCCGGCCCCGCCGAGTGGTTCCGGGATGTTGAGGCCCAAGAGGCCGAGCGGGGCCATCTTGCCCACCGCCGTCGAATTGAACTCGGCGCGAGCGTCCATTTCGGCCGCTTGCGGGCGGAGTTCGGCAGCGCAAAACTCGTGCACTGCCTGGCGCCACATGCGTTGTTCTTCGGTGAGCTCGAAGTTCATTCAGACTCCTCGCCGAGGGGACGGCCGGAGCGGCAGGGTGGCGCCGTCAGCGGGACCGGATCCAATGAGCGTGGGCCGAGGACCGGGGCCTGCCGTTGGGTGTCGCGCTTCACCTGCGGTGGTCTCATGCCCGTTCCGTCGGCGTGAATTCAGCCAGCGATTCCGGATTCACCAGGGCCGAGGAGTCGCCCAACGGCTCTCCCAGGTAGGCGGCGCGTATCATCCTGCGCATCACCTTCGCGTTGCGGGTCTTGGGCAGGTCTGAAACGAAGCGAACCTCGCTTGGGGCAAGCGGCTTGCCCATCTCACGCGCCACCCGGGCGACCAAGGACTGTGCCAGGTCTGGGTTGCCCACGGTGCCGGGGGCCAGGACGCAAAAGGCGACCAGTTGGCTGCCCTTCACCGGATGCGGGATCCCGATCGCCGCAGCTTCGATCACCGCCGGCTCCTCCACCAGAATCGATTCAACTTCCGCCGGTCCCAGCCGTTTCCCGGCCACCTTGATCGTGTCGTCCGAGCGGCCCAGCAAATACCACAGCCCATCCGAGTCGACCGCCGCGAAGTCTCCGTGCACCCAGATGTCGTCCCAGCGCGACCAGTAGGTCTCGAGATAACGATCGGGGTCCTTCCAGAATCCACGCGTCATGCCAATCCAGGGGGCCTTGATCACCAGCTCGCCGACCTGGCCGACCACCGGCTGACCGTCTTCGTCGAACACGTCCGCCGCAATTCCGGGGCAGGGAGCGGCGAAGGCGGTCGCCTTGAGCGGCAAGATCGGGTTTCCCATCAAAATGCCGCCGGAGATCTCGGTGCCGCCGGAATAGTTCACGATCGGCAGCTTCCCACCGCCGACCTTTTCAAACAGCCACATCCAGGGATCCGGGTTCCACGGCTCACCGGTGGAGCCAAAGGTCCGCAGCGCCGACAAGTCATGCGAGCGCACGAGCTGCTCGCCATGTGGAATCAGTGCCCGCACCAGGGTCGGGGAGAGCCCCAGACTGGAGATCCGGTGGCGCTCAACCATTTCCCAGAGCCGACCCGGGCCGGGATAGTCTGGCGCTCCGTCGTAGATGAAAAAGGTCGCACCAAGCAACAATGCGCCAAATACCAACCAGGGCCCCATCATCCAGCCCATGTCGGTCATCCAATAGATGTGGTCGCCCGAATGCACGTCCATCCCGAAGGCCATGTCCTGCGCGGCCTTCACCGGAAATCCGCAGTGGGTGTGCAGCGCGCCCTTCGGCCGCCCGGTGGTTCCAGAGGTATAGATCACCATCAACGGCGCTTCGGCGGCAGTCGGTTCGGTGGCCGCCTCATCCGGCTGGCCCTCCAGCAGCGCCTCCCAGGTCAAATCCCGGCCAGCCTGCATTGGAACCTCCAGGCCGGCGTGCGAAAAGACGATCATATGCTTCAGGGTGGGGGTGGCAGCGGCCGCCTGGTCGGCCACCGACTTCATTTCGACCGTCGATCCCCGGCGGGGGAAACCGTCGGCAGTAAAGAGTGCCTTGGCCTCACCGTCCACCAGGCGAGTGGTCACGGCGGTGGCCCCATAGCCGGAGAACAGCGGCAGGATCACGCCGCCGATCTTGGCGATCGCCAGCAGCGCCACCACGATCTCGGGAACCATGGGCATGAACAGCCCGATAGCGTCGCCCTGGCCGAGACCGAGCGCGCGCAGTCCATTGGCCGCCCGGCATACCTGCGCGTTCAGTTCCTTGTAGGTCAGGCTCTGGGTGCGTTGGTTCTCACCTTCCCAGACCAGTGCCCGGCGCGACTCGGTTGGGGTGCCCAGATACTTGTCGAGACAGTTGTGCACGATATTCATCTCACCACCGATGCACCACTGGGGCCAGGCGATTCCGCGGCTCAGGTCCACCACCTGTCGGTACGGGGCGGCGAACTGAATGTCGAGATAGCTCAGGACCGACTCGGTGAACCAGTCGATCTCGCTGGTGGAGCGGGCAAGTAGCTGCCCGAAGTTGTCCAGACCGTGCTGGCGCATGAACGCCGTCAGATGCGCCCGCTCAATCGTTTCTGAGGTTGGGCGCCAGACGACCGGTCCACCGAAATCAGACATGGGCCGCGCCTCTGGCATAGTGCTGCACCAACTGCAGACAGATCTCCGGATTCGGCACCTTGCGGGCATCGACCCGGAGCGGGCCACCGTGGTCTTTGGAGGGTGTGATGGTAATGCGGCCGTTACGCAGTTCGGCTTCGGCGACCTCGCCCCAGGTCAGTTTGCGCGGACCGCGGGCCACCCCGTCTGGTCCGAGCACCAGCTGCCCAAACGGGACCGGTTGGCCGTCGCGCAGGAAGCGGGTGTACTCGGTGAGCAAGCGGGGGTAAACGCTGCTCTTGATGGTGGCGGCCAGCTGATTGAGACCGGCCAGGGTATCTGATAGCCGCAGGCGCTGACCATCAGCGGTGCGGAGCTTCAGGATGGATCGCGACCCCCAAACCGAACGGTAGCGCACCCCAGTCACGTGAATGGTCTCGATCTCGGACCAGCGAATCTCCCGGATTCGGCGGCCGCGTTTCAGTCTCAGGCCGCCCTCATGCACCACGACTGCGAGCCCGTTCCAGCGGAGCAGCCACAATCCGCCGAGGGCGCCGACTGCCAGCAGTACGACTCCGATCACCAGCCAGACTCCGCTCCAACGCCAGACTACCGCCGGGCCATAGTTGCTGAGAGCGAAGTTCCAGCGTGAAATCCCGATGGCCAGGAAGAGCCCACCAATGCCCAATCCGCCGCCAGCCATGGCGATGTTGACCATCCGCCGCGGGCGCCGGGCACGGTGTTCGATGACTGGCTTGCCGAGGTCGCCCTGGCCGAGGTGGCGGTCGTCGAGATCACTCATGGGCTCGCAAAGGTCACAGACAACACAAAGAGCATACCCCCCAGCAGCACCGTGGCAAGCGCGGCGAAGCGGCGCTCAGTGGGTGAGAACGCCACGCCGATGCTCATGGCCACCGCCAGTGCCCCAAGACCAAAGGAAGCTGAGATCAGCTGCGGTGTCGTTCCGCCGACCAGCTCCACCAGCAGCACCAATCCGCCGGCCATGAGAGCAAGCTGCGCCCAACCAACCAGGCGATGCGTTCGGTTTTCGACCACCGCTGGAATGTCGGGCAGCTCTGGCTCGGGCGCGGGGGCGCCGTACAGCATGCGATAGAACATCATCTGATTCCAGGCCATCACCAGCAGCACCAGGCGCACGAATCCCAGCGCGATGGCTTCGGTCGGTTCGACCGCAAACAACGATCCAACCGGGTCGATCGCCAGGGCCTGATTGAGCTCCGGCACCAATCCGAGCAGCGAGAGTCCCCACAGTACGGCGACCATGCCCAGCAGCGCCGGTTGCGGCCCGAGCAGCAGCAGGGCCGCCGCCGCCAGCCAGTGGATCGGGATCGCGGGTGGGCCGCCCAACACAGTCAGCAGTGCCATGCCGAACAGCAGTGCGGCCCAGGTGTATTGGATGCGGCGCAGGCGGCTGAGCGCCTGCTGCAGATTGGGATGATTCGGCGAGATGGGGCGCGGTGCGGTCGGCATCGCCCTGGATCAGGTTCCTGGCTACTGGGCAGCCGGCACGAAGTACACGTCGGTCGGCTTGAGTTTGCTGTTGCGCAGGAACCGCGGCTCAATCGGCATCCCGATCCAATCCAGCGTGGCCGCCATCGGGTCGACACCCACCAGCCTCGACAGGAAGAGCGTGTCCACCCCTTCGTAAGTGACCAGAATCAGCACAAAAGGCGTCTCGGGCAGAAACTCCTCCGACCCGAAGTGGCACACAGTGAAAGCGTGCACCGAAGCCTGGCGATCGGAGATGTCAATCCACTCCGTCTCATTGCCGGAGTACATGTCGTGACCGCGCGGTGTCGCGTAGCTGTAGCCCGACGCTTGGTCGCGGGATGCCAGCAGCACCTTGTTGGAAGCTGCGGCAAACCACGGGCTGTCTTGGCCGTACGAAT
>CAZGCX010000192.1:0-5011 GCA_964524585.1 uncultured Anaerolineaceae bacterium | reverse complement strand
CGAGTTGATGCTGGACGTGGTAGGTCTTGCCGAAGCTCCGGTAATAGGCATCGTACGCGGCGAGCACCGGAAGGCTACGCAGGCTCTGGCGATCGTTCGTGGAGTACCGGGCGCGCAGCTCCTCTTCCAAGACCTGCTTCCGCGCATCAAGCTCCGGATGCTGCCGCGGGTTCTCCACGTCGCGCATCGCCAGTACGCCAATCGATGCACCGGGGTATCTCGCTTTCCAGTCGGAAGAAGCCTCGAACACGATCTCCGTCATGGTCGAGGGTGATTCTAATGGTGAAGCAGGCGGGGACCCTCTCCCAGTTCATGACCGAGCCCGATCTGCCCGGGCGCACATCTTCTCAGGAGGCGCAGCGGGCGTCGAGCGGGGACATCAGACATCTGTGTCCCGCCCGCCCTGCTCCAGAGGCGCGGTTCCCAGCATCTTGTCGGCCACATCATGCGTTTCTTTGACATGGGACAGATATCGGGTGTCGGTGTCCTGAAGCCGAGCGCCAAGCGAAATCGCCAATCGATGCCACACCTTGGCGGCCAGCTCCGGCGCGTCATCGGTCAGCTTGATCAGCCGTTCGCGTGCGATCCGGACCACGTCGGTCGGTTCAAGTGCGGTCACAGTCGCCGAATGGGGCGCGTCGATGAGCAAAGACACCTCGCCCAGAACCTCGCCGTCGCCCACGTCGACGAGCTCCATGCTCTCTTCAGAGTCGTCGGCTAACACGATCCGGGCGCTGCCGCTCAGGATGACGTAGAGACTGCTGTCTAGAGATCCTTCCTTCAGGATGACCTCATCCCTATCGAAGTGCATCCGATTGCCGATCGAAAGCAGCGTCTCAATTTGCTCCGCCCCCAGTCCCTGGAAGAACCGGACGCTCTCCAGGGGAGAAGGGGAAACGGAAGGGCCGGCTTCCAAGTGCTCGGGAGGCAAGGCCCCCGTAGTCTCTCGATCGGCTTCGTGGTCCTGCCTGCTTCGTTCGACCACCGCGTGTAGCGATTCATGCAGCTCACGGAAAACGAGCTTTCGCAGGGCGCGCCAACGTTGCTGGAAATGCAGGTAGCCCTGGAACGGATTCTCCTTTGGTATGGCCTCGGTGTTCGCCAGCCATATGTTCCGGATGGTCTCCTTGGCTTCCGCCACCCGATCATTGGCCAGGTAGTCCAGTGCGAGAATCAAGTTGGATTTCAGTATCTTGTCGGCCAAGGTGTCTTTAAGGAATTCCCCTGGGTACGGATCGAAATCCTCGGCCGTGACCACAGTCATATTCGTCTCAGGCGTCTGTCCTTCGATCTTGGCCTTGGTATACAGCAGCCGGAAGATGTCCTCTCGGAACCGTCGCCAGGTCGGATGGCTATTCTCGGGCGGACGGTGTTGGATGTAGAGTTCATTGTCGAGGAAGAAGTCGAATCCAAACATCCGGGCGTTGATCACATAGTCGGTGTCCTCCCCCCGGGGGATACGCGGGTCGAAAGGAACGCTACGGAATAGCGAACGATGGATCACCATGCAGCCCGCGAACGCGAAGGGAGTCAGCTTCAAGCGCGGCTCTCCCGGGATGACCTGGTCGAAAGCCTCCCGCTTGCTCCCGAACCGATCCCAATAGGTCATCCAGTGAATCTCGTCCGGCACGTCATCGTAGTAACTCCCCTTTGCGTTCACGTAGTAGCCGGCAACGCCGTCGATGGTTTGCCCCATGAACCGCCGGCCGATGAACTCGCCCGCCTTGACCATGAAATGCGGATCATCGATCATCTCGTCGTCGTCGATCAGGACCACCACTTCCGCTCCAAGCACGTAGGACAAGAAAAGGCACATGTTGCGGACATTGCCGTAGCCGGTTAGGGAGAGTATGTCAGCTAGCTCTCCGTTCCCTGACGCCGCAATCACCGCCTGCAGCTCCCTCAAATGCGAGTGGGAAAACACGTAGGTGTCCACCCGGGGCTTGCTGGCTTGGACGATTTCCGAGACCCGATTCTCCACTGCAGCCTCGATGTCGGGAGCCGTGGCGCAGGCCAGGACCACCAGCGCAAAGTCGTTGTTTGCCAGCACCGCCAGCGAATCGATGGCTTCACGGAGGGTTCCCTCTTGATCAAGAGGCGTTGGGTGATCGTAGACCGCGTCGCCCTCCTGCCAGTCCGTCGTGGATTCGCGCGCCCAGTATGTCGGCATCACCATTACGGTCTTCATCTACATCCTCGTTGAGTCATCGGGTGCTGAGCTGCAGCTTGGAGATCCCAATCGGCGACTGGCGCATCGCGTTTGCGTTAAGACCAGATTTGCAGAGGCACGGCTGGGCAGGATGTGGTTGCATGCAGAGTTTGAACGGATGAGACGTATCGGGACGTCGATGAGTCGGGGCCTTCGGCTGACGCCTGCTTGGATCCCGAAGACGGACCTCAGGCTGGTTTCACTCCCAGATCTTCCAGATTGTAGCTGCGATCGCCCAATGCCTCCTGCAGCGCGGTCCATCCGCTCATGAGGTGCTGGTAGCGTGCGATGGCCTGCGGGAGCGCCTGCACTGACGATTCTAAGGCATCCACCAGCGTCTCGAACCGATCATCGGCCAAGTGGCGAGCTGCCTTCTTGCCCCCGATTTGCAGGCCCCGTCTCTGTCGATCAAGTTCTTCTTCCAGGCTGATCTCGAGCAAGCCGAGCTCGGCTCTGTGCCAGGCGAGCAGCGGGTTTCGGCCGATCCAACCCAAGCAAGCATTGTAGAACCGATCGCGCACATCCTTTGATCGGGTCCACGGCTTCGATGGGAAGTTCGCAAAAGTGTCGTGGAACACGGGCAGCTTGATATCCATCACTGCCGATCCGAGTTCCCCCAGCCCATGACTGAGAAATGTATCCTCGCCTCGGCCCAGGACGTACATTCCCCAAAACTCGTAGCCCGACGAGTAGAAAGGAAGGAGCAGTTCAGGAGTGCTTAGGTTGAGACCCAAATTGCCGCCCAAGAGCTTGCTGGTTGGACCGGTTCCAACTTGGCCGGTCTGCGAAACTGCCAGGTTTCTGCCTTCCGCGAGCCGTGCCAGGCACTCAGGATCGGACGACTTTCCCAATCCGACCAGTAGCTTGTCCAATCCGTCGAACGCCATGGGAGGGATGATGTAGTAGCCTGAATACTCGCTCGAGGTCGCAACCACGCCTGGCAGGGAAAGCGAGAGCAGGTGCTCACCGACGAAATCGATTTCATTCCATAGTGGCCCGTCATTCCCTATTGCGACGAGCTCGCGTGGCCAGACGTCAGAGTCAAAGAAGATCAGGTAGTCAAGGCCTTCAAGCAGCGCGGTGAACAGAACCGCGTTCCGGTAGGCTCCATAGGGAACTTCATTCCAGGACCGCCAGCTGTGCACTCTCAATAGTTGTTCGATTTCGGCATCTTGCAGCCCTGCCTCAGATAGACGGCGCGAGAGATTTGAATCCCCGCGAGCCAGCACCAAATCCAGCCGAACTTGTCGACGCAGAGTTCGGACGACCTGTTCATCCACTCCATGCGAATACGCAACGATGAGCCGCTCGACGCGGTGCCCATGCTCCCGAGCATTCCTCAGGAATTGCTGTGCTGGATCAGGGTCATCCAAGCACCTCGTGATTTGGGCCAAGGCAATTCGGCTCATGACGGAACGATCACGCCTCCCAGCGTATTCGGCGTGCTGCGGTGAGTCCGGCTAGCGGTGCTGCTAGAGCGCGGATTCATAGACCTCGATCAACTTGCTGACCTGAGTCGACCATGCAAAACTGGTTCGGGCGTACTCGGCTGCGACAGGCCCTTTGGTGCCCTTTGCGCCAGATTCGATCTCCCGTATGATGGCCGCCGCCAATCCATCAGCGTCCTCCACATCCACAAGCGCTCCAACAGTCTCGTTCACAAACTCCGGCAATCCTCCTTGATTGGTCGCAACCACCGGCGTGCCACAAGCCAGAGCTTCAATGGCCACCAGTCCGAATGGCTCAACCCGTGACGGGACGACCGCCAAATCAGAAACGTTCATGATCCTTGCGACCCTGCCCTGAGCCTGATGTCCAAGAAAACGAACCCCTCGCAGATCCAGTTGGCCGGCCTGCGCTTGCAGGCTTGAGAGAAGCTCCCCATCACCAACAATCAACGTCGAGACGTCCCCGAGGGCAGTTTCGTAAACAGCGGCCGCCTGAAGTAGAACGTCGATCCCTTTGAACTCTGCCAGCTTTCCGGTGAAGGCGATCACAAATTCGGTGCCGGGCTCGAGTCCAAGTTCTCTCAGCACCTCGTCGCGCTCAATCGGAATCACCCGAAAGATCTCCGAATCGAACCCATTCCAGATCATTCGAACCCGGTCTTCAGGGATTCCATAGAGCTTGATGGCTTCGCGGGCGACTTCCCCGGATACGGCAATGATGGCTTTCGCATTCTCCGCGCCGGCAAGTGCCATCGCTCTCCATTCCTCGTACCAGCGGAATCCCATCAGGTCAGTTCCGTGGGCGGTGACGACATACGGCAGGCCCAGTTTGCTTGCAACGTATGCCGTCGTCCACAGATGCTGAGCGTGAATGATGGTTGGCTTCCAACTTTTCGCTGCATCAAACATCGCGTTTTCAAATGATCCGACGTACTGTTTGCGTTGAACTTCATCCAGGTCCGCGTACTTGGTCGTGCTCAACGGATGGGTCGTGAAGCACGGGAAGTTGAACGGCAGCCTCCCGTTGTCGGCGGCCGCTCCTGCCTTCGGTGAAAACAGAATAGATCGCACCCGAAACGGATACCCGGCTTGCTGCTCGTGACTCGGTGTGATGACCAGCACTTCATGCCCTTGCCGGATCAGCTCCCGAGCCACGTTTTGGGTATAGATCCCGCTTCCAGATCCCTCCAACGGGAAATGGTTGGCGATAAGGATTCTCATTTGTCCTCTGGGATGCGAGGGCCCGCTCAGTGAGGTCTTAACTTTGAGGCTATTGGAGGTAGGCTGTTCGGAGGCTAATCCACAAACAAACGCATCCAGGACCCATTATAGCAGGCGCAAACCGTGCCCTCTG
>CAZGCX010000191.1:0-5016 GCA_964524585.1 uncultured Anaerolineaceae bacterium | reverse complement strand
CCGACGCTCGGGCCAGCGGCCTAGCGCCGCCCAACCCACCGATCACGACTTCTCCACCGACGCTCGGGCCAGCGGCCTAGCGCCGCCCAACCCACCGATCACGACTTCTCCACCGACGCTCGGGCCAGCGGCCTAGCGCCGCCCAACCCACCGATCACGACTTCTCCGCCGGCGTTCGCTCTGCGACGACTTGCTGGATCTGCTCCAGAACATCCTGGCTGAGCGGGCCAAACCCCATCGCTCCGGCGTTCTGCTCCACCTGTTCCACCGATTTGAAACCGGGGATCGGAACCATACGTGGATCGAGCGCCCAGATGTAACCGAGAGCGCCCTGTGCCATCGTCCGGCCGCCGGAGGTCAGCAGCTCGCACAAGGCATCCACCAGCTCCAGCCGCCTGGTCAAACGCTCCGAGTGGAAGTCGGCCTCGGAGCGAATGTCGTCCTTTGGAAATGTCGAGTCGGGGGTGAATTTGCCAGTCAGGATGCCGCGGTTGAGCGGATCCTTGTTGATCCCGGCCAGGTCCTGCTCAAGGCACAGGGCGCGCATCTCCGGATTGTCGAAGATGGCGTTGAGCTGGAACTGGATCGAGGTGCAGTGCTCGCCTTCGGCGAACACCTGCGCCCGGTCGACCAGATCGGTGCTCCAGCCGTACCAGCGGATCTTGCCCTCGTCGACCAGCCGCTCCAACTGCTCCATCAATTCGGGCGCCCGCTCGGCGCTGTATGAACCCTGATGCAACTGATAGACGTCGATGGTGTCGGTCTGCAGGCGGCGCAGGCTGTTCTCGACATCGCTGCGCACGTTCTTGAGGATCTGGTCGTCATCGCGATAGACCACCTTGTCGGCTTCGTTCACGATGTGGCCGAACTTGGTGGCGATCACCGCCTGATCCCGGCGCCCCTTGAGCGCCTCGCCCAGGATCCGTTCGCTGTGACCGGCGCCGTAGTTGGCGGCGGTATCGAACAGGTTGACCCCCAGATCGAGCGCGGCGTGAATGGCACCGATCGACTCTTGATCGTCGACCTGTCCCCAACCGGCCGGCCATGAGTCCTCGCCAGGGTTGTGCCAGGTCCACGGCCCGCCGATCGCCCAGCATCCCATGCCCAGTGCGCTGACTTCGATTCCGGACTTTCCGAGCGTGCGAGTCAACATCAGCTGATCCGATCGCGGACATGCGGATATTACCATCTGGTGGCAATCTGCCGGAGCAGAGCCAGTCGACGCCTGCCACCCTCGAACGCCGGGCTGCTCCAGAGGCAGCCGTTCAGATCTCGACCAGCTCGACCTGACCGGCGGCGTCCAGAAAGCACAGCCGGCCGCGCGGGATCTCTCCCAGGATGGCGGCCGCCGAGCGCACGTAGCGTTCGACCTGCAGCCGGTGCCGTTCGGTGGCCTCGATCCGGTCTTCCTGGTCGCGCAGCGCGTCGGTCTTGAAGTCCACGATCTCCCAGCCGTCGGAGCCGCGCCACAGCAGGTCGATCTGTCCGCTCTGGACCTGCCCGGTGGGATCGAAGGCCGTGAATGGGATCTCGCGCTGAGCCTGTTCGGCGGTGCGGATCTCGGCCCACAGCTCATGCTGCGCCAGCCGCTTCAGCATCTCCGAAGCCTCTTTGATGGCTGATTCGCGCTGGCGCGGATCAACCAGTCCGGCCCGCAGTGCGGCGACCTGCATGAACTCCGCGTAGTTCGAGCTGTCTGGCAGCGCCGAACGCTGGATGGCTGCGTGCACCATCCGGCCGACGGCTGCTGCCGGGGCGCGGCGGCCGCTGCCGGTGGCCCGCCAGGTGCGTTCCGGCTCATCGTCCAGGTCGTCAGTGGCCTGCTCCTTGGGCGTGACGGTCAGGACCGGGTACAGTGGCCGCTCGGTCGAGTCCGGCCAGCTGCCGGGCGATCCCCCTGGATCCCAGCGTTGCAGCTGGCCATTGTCCCCGGCCCAAGCCAGCAATTCCTCGCCGCCGGCCAGCTTGATCTGTTCCGGCACACCTGCTGACTCGGCCAGCGCCTTTGGTTCCAGTCCGACCAGCTTCAGCATCTGCTTCATCCAACCATCGGCGCTCCATGCACCGCGCTTCTGGCTCAGGTGCCCACTGACGATCAGCCGTTCGCGGGCCCGGGTGGCGGCCACGTACAGCAACCGGTGCTCTTCAGCCTGCTCCTGTTCGGCATCCAGCGCCTTTGCAAGCCGGTAGGCCGTCGACTCGCCCTCCAGTTGATCCATGGCGGCGGCCAGGCCGACCTCTGGCATCAGGTACACCGGCTGAGCGCGCCGCGGGCTGGTGCGAGAGGCATCCGCCAGCACCACCAGATCGAACTCCAGCCCTTTGGCCTTGTGGATGGTCATCAACTGCACCGCACCCCCCTGCCCGGCTGCCGCTTCTCCTTCCCGGGCGCCGGCTGCGCGCAGCACCGCGAGGTACTCCAGGAACGCCGACACATTCACCAATTCGCTGGCCTGGGCATCTTCGACCAGCTTGTCCAGATTGCGCCACAAGCGTGAGTGCGCGCTGGCCAGCACGGCCCGCCAGTCCACCCGCCCGACCAGCCGATCGATCAGCTCGGCCACCGGCAGACGATCGGCCAACGGATGCAGTTCATCGAGCACCGCCCGGCCCCGCAGCGCTGACCCAAGGTCGTCGGGCTCCAGCAGCTGCTCGGCCTCGGTCAGTGCCTGTCGCAGCGGCCGGGTGCGATCGCCGCTGACCCGCAGCCGGAACAGGCCGGAGTCGCTGAGCCCAATCGCCGGCGATCGCAGGAATCCGGCGACCGCCAGGTCGTCGCTCGGGTCGGCGATCGCCCGCAGGGTACTGATCAGGTCGCGGATCTCGGGGCGCTGGTAAAAGCCGCGTCCGGCCACTGTGACGAACGGGATTCCCGCAGCTTCCAGGGCGTTCTCGTAAGGCTCGAAGCCGGTCGAGGCCCGAAAGAGCAGCGCCACTTCGCTCCACTCGCCGATCACGCGCTGGCTTCGCAGCTCGACCAAGCGGTCGGCCAACGCCCGGGCGGCCGCTGCTCGCGCCTGGTCGGCGCCCTGCCCGGCCCCCAACACCAGCTCGAGGTGCGGTCCGTCTCCGGAGGCTTCCGGATCCGGCCGGTGGGCCGTCAGTGAGGTGTAGGGGACCTGGTACAGTGCCCCGGCCGGATCGGTGCCCATCAGCGGACCGATGAAATCGTCCAGCGCCGACAGCAAAGGAGCGTGGGCCCGAAAGCTCAAATCGATCTCCGGCGCCAGGCCACCTCCCTGTTCGACGCGCTGCCGCACCCGGCGAAAGACCCGCACGTCGGCCCCGCGAAAGCGGTAGATGCTCTGGCGCGCATCGCCGACCGCGAACAGGCTTCCAGCTCGGCCGCCGGAGAGCGCATCGATGATCTTCCGTTGGCGCTCGTTGGTGTCCTGGAATTCGTCGACCAGTACTGCCTGCAACACCTCACGCCAACGCTCGCCGATCGGATCCATCTGAAGCAGGGCCAGCGCGCCGGCCTCCAGATCGTCGAAATCGAGCGCCCGGCGGGCGGTCACGGCTCGCCGATAGGCATTGAGCGTCTGGTCGAAGAGCAGCTCCAGGCGCGGGAGTTGCTCGACCCAGGCGGCGTCGGTTTCAGCCGACGGAGGCGGATCCTTGGCCTTCGCGCCGCCGATCCAGGAATTCAAATGCTCGTCATACAGCTCCTGAAGTGAATACACCACCTCTCGGGCGGTGCTCTTCGCCCCGCCTCCTACCTTCTGCAGCGACTCGCGGCGGATACGGTACAGCGTCCCACAGGCACCGAGCAGTTCGCCGGAAATCAGTTGGCGTTCGAGTTCGGTCCAGTAGTCGAGCAGCGCGACGGCCCGGGGGCCAAGCGAGGGACCGGCGTCCTCTTCCAGCTCGCCGGCATCGGCCATGGTGCGCAAGGTCTGGATTCCGTCCACCACCGGCTGCAGCCGGGCAAAGGACTCGATGGCCGCCAGCAGCGTTCGCTGGAGGCCGGCGGCCGCATTACCTCCGATCAGCTCTTCGCCTTCCAGCCGGCGTTCGAGCATTCGCGTGAGCACCGCCGCCAACTGCCGGGTCGAGAATGCCCGATAAAGCTGCGCGGCCGCTGAATTGCCAGCCGCCCAGGCCAGCCCGTCCGCCACGGCCTGGGACTTGAGCGTCAGCCCCAGCCCCTCGTCGAGAACCACGAAGCCGGGATCAATGCCAGCCTCGGCCGGGTGGGCGCGCAGGATCTCGGCGCACAGGCTGTGGATGGTGCCGATCCGGGCGGCGTCCATGCGAGCTTCCAGTCCCAGCCAGCGCTGGCGCGCCTCCCCGCCGGTCGAGGCGGCCAGGTCGGTCACGGCTTGCCGGATGCGATTGCGCATCTCGCGTGCGGCCTTCTCGGTGAAGGTGATCGCGACAATCTGCCGTTCGCTGAGGCCGCTGGCCAGCAGGTACACGTAGTGGGCAACCAGTGTGCGGGTCTTCCCGGTTCCGGCACCGGCGCTGAGCAGCACATCCCGCTCAAGCTCGGCTGCAGCCAATTGCTGATCAGGCGTGAGGTCAAAGGCGGTCAGCGGATCCATCGCGCTATCCCCATCCTGCCGGCTGGTACCGCCAGCACCAGGCGGCTGCCGGACAGTATTCCGGGCAACCACCCGGCGGTGGCTCGGGAGGGAATTGGCCGGCCTGAACGCTCTGCACGGTGTGGCTCACGTGGGCTCGGGCGACCGCGTATGCCGCACTGGGCCCAGACCCGGTGATCTGCTGCCGGCCGGCAGCAGAGCGCGGCTCTGAGTCAGAAGCAGAGTTCGCCGAATGCGGGCCGGATGGGGGGTCGTGCGGCCCAAACTGCTTGGCGGTCGCCTCGGCCCCTTCTTCCGACGGAGGTCGGTAATTGTGCAACTGGAGTGAGCCGCTCTCGGCGGCCAGGATCGCCCAGTAGAACCCGTCAACCACCTGGCCCAGGCCAAGTGCCTCCTGGGCGGCCAGCGCGTACAGCGGGAGCTGGATGCGGCGGCCGCGGTGCAGTTCGGAGACCCCCAGGTGGCTGCGCCC
>CAZGCX010000190.1:0-5066 GCA_964524585.1 uncultured Anaerolineaceae bacterium | reverse complement strand
GGCCAATTGCCTTGTACAGGACATTGCGCTGTGGATGAACGGCGGCTTCGGCTTCGGTCAGCTGGCCGAGCTCTTCCAGGCGCTTGACCAACGAGTGATCGCGTGTCACCACCTTGGTTTCTTCCTGAGTGAGAATGTATGCCCGACTGTCTCCGACGTGCCCGATTGTCATTTGGTGTCCAAGTAGCAACACCGCAGTCAGTGTGGTGCCTCCGCCCGGGACCTGGTTGACCACCGAGCGGTTGGCCTCCTGCAGAGCGGTGCGCACCACGTCCTGCAGCGGGCGGCCGTTGGGGTCCGGACTCGGGTCAAACAGCGTGAGCAGCGAATCCTTTGCCAGCCGCTGCGCCACAGCCCGCACCGAGATTGAACTCGCAACCTCGCCCGAGCGATGGCCGCCCATACCATCCGCAACCACGAACAAACCAAAGTCGGGGACTGAGTTCTCCCCCGAGCTCTTTCCAAGCAGCGAAAAGAGCGCATCCTCGTTGTGGGCCCGTTCGACCCCGGTCGATTGGGACGTCCCGATGTGGCTGCTGAGCGCCGCCCGTTCGATCAGAGCCGGATCGAGCGGAGCGGTCTCGATGCTGTCCTGAACCGAGTCTCTTGCGTGTACGGCTGATTTGCCGAAGATGCGTTGCAGGAATGTCATATCGGTTCTCTGGCTAGGTCAGCAGCGCGTAGACGCGGTGATCGGTGGAGCCAAAATAGAGACGATTGTCGTCAACGGTGGGAGTACTGGTGATCGGCCCCTGCGTCTGGAAATGCCAGCGCTTCCGTCCGGACCGCATGTCCAGGCAGTACATCGATCCGTCCACCGACCCGCAGAAGACCGAATCCTCGAAGATCACCGGGGATCCGGTGACCTGGTGCTCGGTCTGGAAGTGCCAGATCTCGCGCCCGCCACGAGAGTCAATAGCGTACACCCGACCATCGGCGCAGCCGGTATAGATCCGGCCCTCGGCGAACGCGGGTGAGGAGATACTTGGCCGACCCATCCGGAATTTCCAAATCTGCCAACCAGCTTCAGCCTCCAGGGCATACAGCGACCAGTCCTGGCAGCCGAAATACAGCATTCCATCCACCAAGATCGGAGTGGAAGTAATGGCGCGCTTGGCCTTGCCAAAGCGCCACTTGAGCTCGCCCTTGAAATCGAAACAGTAGAAGTCGCTGCTCTCGCACCCGAAAAAGACCCGGTCGTCCGCGATCAGCGGGGTCGAGCGCACCGGCCCGGCCACTTCCTGCTTCCAAGCGGCGTTGCCGTTAAACATGTTGACCACGTGCAGCCGGGCGTCGTCGCTCCCGACAAAGATGTGGCCCTCGGAGATCACCGGGGAAGAACGAATCGGTCCGCCGGCATAGTAGATCCAGGCTTGCTGGCCCTTCTCGGCCGATACCGCGTACAGCCTTGTGTCCTCTGAGGCAATGTAGATTAGCTCGCCGTCACTGGCGGGCTTGGAGGGGATGCCGCCTTCGGTGGCGAACTTCCACTGAAACTCCCCGGTTTTGGCATCCAGAGCGTACAGGTTGTTGTCGTAGCAGCCGATGTACACCATGCCGTTCATTACCAGCGGCGAACCGCGGATCTCATCCTCGCACTCGAAGGACCAGATCTCCTACACATCGCTGGCCGGCTTGCCAACCGTCGCCGCGGTGCGGGGAGATACCAGGATCCCGGTCTCTCTCGCGACGGCCATCAGGGCGGTCTTCATCGCCTCGGCCGACGGGAAGCGGTCGTCCGGATCATAGGAGAGCGCCGAGTTGATGGCTGCTTCGAGCTCGGCCGACACGTTCTCGTTGATGCTGCGGATAGGGCGTTCGGCAAACGAGAAGGGGGGTTCGGCGCGGGGATCGCGATTGGTCAAGAGGTGGTGCAGGGTGGCGCCCAGCGCATACAGGTCGCCGGCCGGCGAAGCCTCGCCGCGGTACTGTTCCGGCGGCGCGTAGCCATCGGTGCCGATCATGGTTCCCTTTTGGCCGGGCTGGAAGCCGCGGGCGATGCCGAAGTCGATCAGGCGGATGCTGCCGTGATTGTCGACCATGATGTTGGATGGTTTCACGTCGCGGAAGATAACCGGCTGCGGCTTCTGGTGGTGCAGGTAATGCAGCACATCGCAGATCTCGATCGCCCACTTGATCACATCGCTGTCCGGCAGATAGCTGTCGGTCTGCCGAAGCACTGCCTCCAGATCTTTGCCTTCGATAAACTCCATCACCAGGTACGAGTTGTTCTGCTGCGTGAAGTAATCGTAGATGCGCGGAATGGCAGGGTGCGATAGGGTGGCCAACAGATCGGCCTCTCGTTCGAAGTTGCGCACCACCATCTCGTGCATGGTGGGATCGGTGGCCATGTTAATCATTTCCTTGACGGCCACCTGCTTGGTGACATTCGGGAAGTGCAGGTCGCGGGCACGGTAAACCGTGCTCATGCCGCCGGCACCATGCAGCTCCAGCACCAGATAGCGATCTTGCAGAGTGACGCCCGGTTCGAGCTGACCAAGTTGGCTCGTCTCGCCCGGCGCGTCGCTTAGGGCTTTGGTTGTCCGCTTCATAACAGAATGCTCCTTTAAGGGTTCAAAGGAGCGATCGGGCAGATTATAGCACGCAGGGTTTTCGACGCAATGAAACCGTGTCGCTACCGCCCGACACGGTAGCAAAGTACCAGGTCGGAACGTCCAGGTTCCGCCGGTTTCACGCCGGCCGCTGTCAAATGTGGGGGTTAGGTCTGGCGTTCGAGCAGTCGGTCGGCCAAACCGCGGAGGGCCGCGCCGGCCGGCTCGAGCGGTCCGGCTGCCGCCAGGTGCTGGAGCGCCAGCTGGGTGTGATCCGTGGCGGCAGCCTGGGCCGCCTGGCGGGCGCCGGCGGCTTCAAGCAATTGAACCATCGAGGTCAGATCGGCGTCCGCTCGACTCCACAGTGCGGCGAATTCCGCCGAATGCTGCAGACCGTAAAGCGAAGGGTAAGTCGGTTTGCGGGAAATCAAGTCGTCGGCAGCTGACTTGCCAGTCTCATCTGGCTCTCCCCAAGTCCCCAACAGGTCATCCAGCAACTGGAACGCCTGGCCGAGGTGCAATCCAAACTGCTGGTAGGCGGCAACCTGTGGCTCGGGAGCGCCGGCGATACTGGCTCCGGCCGCCGCGCTGGCGGCCAACAACGAGGAGGTCTTGGCCCGAATCATGCGCAGGTAGCGTTCCAACCTGCCGCTGGCACCGGCGTCGAATGCCAGATCGAGATGCTGACCCTTGGTCAGCTCCAAACACGCTTCGTCGATCCATTGCTGGACCGCCAGCACCCGTGCCGGCTCCACTCCCCGCTGGCTCAGCCGGTTGGATGACAGGCGGGCCAGCGCGAAGAGCGCATCGCCGGTGTTGATCGCCTGCGCCTGTCCCCAGACCTTCCACACGGTTTGCCGGTGACGCCGCAGCTCGCTCTGGTCTTGAATGTCGTCGTGGATCAGTGAAAAGTTGTGGATCAGCTCGACGCTGCTAGCGGCGGGAACCGCCAGTTCCCACTCACCCCCGGCAGCGGCGCAGGTCAACAGGCACATCAGCGGACGGATCCTCTTGCCGGATCCCCTCCCGTCCAGCCAACCGAAGTGGTGGGAGACCATCTCCTGCAGCGGTGCAGGCTCCAGTTGTCCGACAATCTGGTGCAGGTCGAGCTCCACCGCCTGGATCATTTGGTCCATGAGCGGATCCCCGTCGTTCATGGTGCGGCCTGCAGCCGGACTTGGCGCAGCGCAGCCAGGTCGCGGGAACCGGTGGCGAACATGGCGACCCGCAGCACCCGCTGCGTGTGGTCAATCAGCCTGACCACCGCCTCGTCCGACTCGGCAGCCGCCCGCAGAAAGGGTCCGGCCATCCCGCCGAGATCGGCGCCCAGTGCTATCGACTTGGCCAGATCCAATCCGCCGCGTAATCCGCCGGAGGCGATCAGCGGAAGGTCTGGCATCGCCTGGCGAATCTGCTGCACCGCATCGGCGGTTGGGATGCCCCAGCCGACGAATTCGGCCGCCAGCGCAGCCTGCTCAGGGTCGGTGGCCCGGTGCATCTCGACCTGCGACCACGATGTGCCGCCGGCGCCGGCGACGTCGATAGCGCTGACACCGGCCTCAATCAGCCGCCGGGCGGCGCCAGCCGAGATCCCCCAGCCGACTTCCTTGGCAATCACCGGCACGGCCAGTGCCGCGCACAGCGCTTCGATCTTCGGCAACAGATCGCCGAAGTTCACGTCACCCTCCGGCTGTAGCGCCTCTTGAAGCGGGTTGAAATGCAGCACCAGGGCATCGGCTTCGATCATGTCCACTGCCCGCTGAGCCTGGTCCGCCCCGTACCCGTAGTTCAGCTGGACCGCTCCCAGATTCGCCAGCAGCAGCACGTCGGGAGCCAGCGAACGCACCGCGAAAGTGTCGGCCCGGGCCGGATCCTCTATGGCAACTCGTTGAGAGCCCAGCCCCATCGCGATGCGCCGCTCTTGGGCCGCAGTGGCCAGGTTGCGATTGATTTGGGCCGCACGGTCGGTGCCACCGGTCATCGATGAGATGAGCAGCGGGGCGTTCAGGTTGCGACCGAGGAAGCCCAGCTCGGTCGTCACCTCATTGAGGTCGAGCTCAGGAAGTGGATTGTGCTCGAAGCGGAACTTCTCCAGGCCGGTGGTCAGGCCCGACTGCACATCCTCCTCCAAGTTCACTCGAATGTGGTCAGCCTTTCGTGCGGCCGTAACTTTGCTCATGCGGGGGTGTTGACTGGGAATGATACTAGCGCGCCGAGGGTGCGTCAACTTGGGACGATTGCATTACAATACTGCGCCCCGATCAAGCTGAGGAGGAAGTTCATGGCCGACACGTTCACCGAAGTGAAAGGCATTATCGTGGAGCTGCTGGGCGTGGAGGACGCGAGAGTTGTGCCAGATGCCAAGTTCCGCGAGGACCTGGAAGCTGATTCGCTCGACCTGGTCGAGCTGATTATGGCTTTTGAAGAGAAATTCGGTGGCGAGATCTCTGACGAGGATGCTCAGACCATCACCACCGTCGGCGAGGCGGTAAGTTACATCGATCAGAATATGGG
>CAZGCX010000189.1:0-5077 GCA_964524585.1 uncultured Anaerolineaceae bacterium | reverse complement strand
CCCACACTCACAGCAGCCGCTAGCCGATACGGTCGACAGTCTGTGCACCAACTGCCATCAGGAACGTGGTGAGACCTTTACCCACTCCACCCATGCCAACGCCGGGCTCGAGTGCAGCAATTGCCACATGTTCACCGATCCGCGGGTCGGTCCGCCGGTGGGCGGTCTTTCTCCGACCGGGCATACGTTCGCGGTAGTATCGTAGGCATGCATCGGTTGCCACCAGGACACCGTCCACACCCGCAATACCATTCTGAGCCTCAGTGGCGAGGTTTCCGAGTTGAGCCAACTGGATCCCGACCAACTGCGTGCCCAGGTCGCTGAACAAACGCAGCAGATCGCCGACCTGGAGACCCGCAGCGACTCGCGGCTGTACGTCGGGCTGGCTCAGGGTGCGATCATTGGCCTGCCTACCGGCGCGGTGGCAGCCTGGGTCGTCAGCCGCAGCCTCAGGGTAGTCGAAACCGAAGACGACGGCGATGGCCAAGAAGACTAAAGTCGAGCTGGAGATCAGCCGCCGTGACTTTGCCAGGATCGGCGCCACCGCCGTCGGTTCGGCGGTGGTGGCACAGGCGGTCACCACCGGCCCGCTTTCCCCCTTCGGCGACCTCAAACGGCGCGAGCTGCTGGGCGACACTGAGAGCACCCAGGCCGAGGCGCCCAGTGGACCACACTGGGGCATGTTGATCGACCTCTCCACCTGCATCGGGTGCGAGTATTGCCAGCGAGCCTGCTCGGCGGTCAACGATGTGGCGCCTGACAAGCCCTGGAACATCGTCGCCGAGGACCAGACCAGCACCGGCCAGAAGTTTTTCTTCAGCCGTCCCTGCCTGCACTGCCAGCACGCCCCATGCGTCGAGGTCTGTCCGGTTCGGGCCACCTACGTGCGCGACGACGGCTTGGTGATCATGGACTACGACCGCTGCATTGGCTGCCGCTATTGCGAGGTGGCCTGCCCGTATGACTCCCGCAAATTCAACTGGGAGGAGCGCACCGAAGAGAATGACTTAGTGCCAACTTGGGGTGTGCCGGAGGTAGAGCGGCGGCCGCGTGGTGTGGTCGAAAAGTGCACCTTCTGCGTCCAGCGGATCGACGCCGGACTGGAGAACGGCCTGACTCCCGGGCTCGATCGAGAAGCCACTCCGGCCTGTGTCAACGTCTGCCCAGTGGGCGCCCGGGTCTTCGGCGATCTGAACGATCCACAGAGCGAGATCTCACATGCCATCGCCAATTCGCCCACCCTGCGGCTGCGGGAGGAGCTGGGCACCGAACCCAGCGTTTACTACATCCCGGCATGAGCGCCACCACCTATGACCGCAAGACCGGACCCATCAGCCCCACCTTGTTCGTTTGGGGATTGCTGCTGGTCGGCCTGCTGGCCGCCGGCGCGCTGGCCTTCTTCCAGGTCTTCAGCCAGGGGCTGGTCGTCACCGACCTGAGCGACAAAATCCCCTGGGGGCTGTGGATCACGATCGACCTGTCTGCCATCGGCCTGGGCGCCGGCGCATTTGCGTTGTCGGCCTTCGTCTATCTATTTCGCCTGGAACGATTTCGGCCGATCGTGCGGCTGGCGGTGCTGGTCGGGCTCATCGGCTACAGCAGCGCGCTGGTGGCATTGATCGCCGACATCGGGCGTCCGGATCGCTTCTGGCACCCCTGGGTGTACTGGAACGTGCACTCGGTGCTGTGGGAAATCACCTGGTGCATCACCATCTACCTGACCATACTGCTGGTCGAGTTTGCACCGGTGATCGCGCAGAGTCCGATATTCTCTCGCTGGCCCAGCCTGGCCAAGCTGGGGCACCAAGTTCACCGCTTGGCTCCGGTGCTGGCGGTGGCAGGACTGCTGATCTCACTGCTGCACCAATCATCGCTCGGCGCCACCTACGGCATTTTGAAGGCGCGGCCGATCTGGTTCAAGCCCAGTATGCCGATCATGTTTATCGTCTCGGCAATTGCGGTCGGGCCGGCAGTAACGATGGCGGCTGCATTGGTCATCGAGTGGGTGACCGGGCGCAAGACGGTGCCACTGGGAACGCTGCGCTCCATCGCCCGCTTCAGCGGGCTCACGCTGCTGGTCTACCTCTACGTGCGCTTCTGGGACCTGGCGGCCGTTAGTTACTACGGCCGCTCCCCTGGCGCGACCGCTGCGATGTCGCTGCTCAGTCAATACACGCCGTACAACTTCGGGTTCTGGGTCGGTGAGATCTTGCTCGGCGTCCTGGTACCGGTGGCGCTGTTCCTGATGCCACGCTTCAACCGCAACCCGCTCAACCTGGTGCTTGGCACTGGCCTGGCTGCACTGGGAATCGTGATCAACCGCTGGAACGTCACCGTCTCCGGCCTGGTCGTTCCCTTGAGCTACTCTCCCGGAACGGCGGTTCAGCTGCAGGCCGGTTCGTATTCTCCCAGCGTGGTCGAGTGGGGGGTGGTGCTGGGCGTTATCGGCTACGCTCTGCTGGCGTTCACCCTGGCAGTGCGCATTCTGCCGCTCTTCCAACACCAGAGTTCCTCACCCTCCGGTTGACAAGTCAACCGCCTCGGGTGATTATTGCTTGTCCCCTGTTATCCGCCATCGGATCATGCGCCGCGCCATTGCAACCATACGAAGGTTAGCTCCGCTCCAGATCGGGGTGCTGTCGGCCAGTTTGCTGCTGTTGGCGTTTGGTGCTCCGACCCTGGCGGTATCGGACTCGGCGGCCAGCAGCCTCTCCTCACAGCCTGCCAACGCGGTCGCCCAACCACCAGAGCCGGTCGAGGGCAACGACACCTGCTTGGGGTGTCACTCCGATCCAACCCTGGGGAGGGCGCTGGAGAACGGCGAGCTGGTGCCGCTGTTTGTCGTTCCTGAGGGCTTCCACGACTCGGTCCACGGCGCCGCCGGGTACGCCTGCGTCCAATGTCACACCAATCTGGGGGACTACCCACATCCGACCTTTACCGCCGCTGATCGGCGCGATCTCAGTCTGCAGCTATACGCCGCCTGCCAGCGCTGTCACCCGTCCCAGTACGCGCTCACCCTGGATAGCGTGCACGATCAGGCTCGCGCCCAGGGTGTCCGCGAGGCAGCGATCTGTACCGATTGCCACGGCGCCCACGATACCCGCCGCCTGACTGACCGCCAAACCCATCAGCTCGCCCCGGATGCCCGCCCTTGGATCCCACAGACCTGCTCCAAGTGCCACAGCGCCATCTTTGAAAACTACCTGACCAGTGTGCATGGATCGGCGCTGTTCGAGGAGAGCAATCCCGACGTTCCGACCTGCATCGATTGCCACGGTGTGCACAACATCGAGGATCCCACAACCAGTGCCTTCCGCTTGCGTTCGCCGGAACTGTGCGCCAGGTGCCATACCGACCCGCAATTGATGGGCGAGTACAACATCTCGACCGCGGTGCTGAGCACCTACGTGGCGGACTTCCACGGAACCACGGTGACCCTATTCGAGAAGCAGTCGCCAGATGCCGAAACCAACAAGCCAGTTTGCTTCGACTGCCACGGTGTGCACGACATCGCCCGACCGGATGATCCCGTGCGGGGCTTGCAGGTGAGCGAGAACTTGTTGGCTCGCTGCCAGGTCTGCCATCCCAGCGCAACCGCCAACTTCCCGGACGCCTGGCTGTCACACTACATCCCCTCCCCGAAGCAGAGCCCGCTGGTCTATGCCGTGAACACCTTCTACAAGTTCTTTATTCCGGCGGTGTTGGGCGGAATGGGCGTGCTGGTGGCGCTGGATGCGAATTGGCGATTTGGTCTGCTTGGGCGACTGCGACGCAAGCCACGGCCACACCCCCAAGAAACTCAGGCCCCTGCCGACCCGCCTCCGCCCTCGCCCCTGCAGCCCGGCTTGATCGACCCGCCCAATGGGCCCCTGGTGCAACCGCCCCTGACCGCGGATGCGGACGATCGGAAGTCCATTCCAGACGATGAGTGAGCCGGAGCAGAGCGTGGCGCCATCAGCATCAGAGCAGAGCGTGACGCCACCAGCGTCAGACCGGAGCTTCCCGCGCTTCGACCGCGCCCAGCGCGCCGAGCACGCGCTCTTCCTGCTGGCCTTCACCATCCTGGCGATCACCGGACTGTCGCAGAAGTTCGCCGCCTCGCTGATTGGGTCGGCGATCATCGGTCTGCTGGGTGGGATCGAGACCACCCGCATCATCCACCGCAGCACCGCCGTGGTGATGATGGCGGTTTCGATTTATCACGTGCTGGCCCTGCTGTATCGGGTGCTGGTCCGGCGGGTGGCACCCAGCATGCTCCCCAGCAGGCAGGACCTGAAGGACTTGCTGCAGGACGTCTTGTTCTATCTCGGCCGGCGCGCGCAACGGGCGCGCTTCGCGCATTTCTCGTACGTTGAGAAGGCCGAGTACTTCGCTCTGGTGTGGGGAACGGTCGTGATGATCGTGACCGGATTCCTGATGTGGAATCCGATCGCATCGACCCAGGTGCTGCCGGGCGAGGCGATTCCGGCCGCCAAGGCCGCCCATGGGGGCGAGGCGCTGCTGGCGGTGCTGGCGATCCTGCTGTGGCACTTCTACCACGTTCACATTCGCCACCTCAACCTGAGCATGTTCACTGGGCGGCTCTCCCGAAGGGAGATGGAAGAAGAGCACCCACTCGAGTTGCAGGCGATCGAGTCTGGCCAGGTCGCTGCCCAACCGCCCGCGGGCCAGATCCGTCGCCGCGAAACCTTCTACATCCCACTGGCAACGGTGGTCGCAATCGGCCTCGGGTTTGGGTTATTCCGCTTCGTGACCTTCGAGCAGACCGCCATCGACACGGTCCCACCCGGAGAGACCGCGCCGGTCTTCCTGCCGCTCACCCCCACACCTGCCCCGACGCTGCCCCCCACCGCGACCCTGGAGGGAGTGCAGCCGCTCTCCTGGGCCGGCCGCTTTGAAGGACTGTTTCGCGATCGCTGCGGCACTTGCCACGGGTTCACCTCGCTATCCGGACTCTCGTTGGCAACCTATCAAGATGCGCTGGCAGGCGGCAGCCGCGGCCCGGCAGTCGTCCCCGGCGATCCACAGGCCAGTGAGCTGGTCCCGATGCAGTCGACCGGGGACCATCCCGGTC
>CAZGCX010000188.1:0-5143 GCA_964524585.1 uncultured Anaerolineaceae bacterium | reverse complement strand
GGGGGGCCCCCGCTCCCGGGGGTTGCCGGGGGGGCTTTGTGGGGCTTTGGACCCCCCCCCCTCTACCCCTCGCCCGGCGCTCGCCCCGCTGTACGGTCAGCCGTTGCTGTGCCAGATACAGGCTGTCGTTGGGTGAAATGGCGGGAACGTCGGTGCGCATGAAGCCGGTCACCAGCTCATCCGGCCCGGCCCGATTCATGGCTTCCACCAGCTGGGTATGTGTGAGCAGGCCGACCAGGTGGTCGTTCTCGCAGATCGGGAAGTCAGATTGGAAGCTCTTGAGCGTGATATCGATCGCCTCACGCAAGGTGGATCGAGGGTCGAGGATGCGTACCTGTTTGGAATACGCCTGCGCCACCGTCAGCCCGCGCAGTACGCTGCGGACCTGAACCATGCGGCCTTCCTGACCGGCCCCGGTGTAGATAAAGATGGCGATCAAGATCAGGAAGAAACCGCCGCCGAGAAACCCCCACAGGCCCATCAACCAGGCCAGGCCTTGCCCAATGGTGACTGCCAACGCGGTTGCCCGCGGGTAGCTCATGCGGGTTGCGAGCAGGGCCCGCAGCACGCGGCCGCCGTCCATGGGGAACGCAGGCAGCAGATTGAACAGCCCCAAGAAGAGATTGGAGACAAAGACGTAGCTGAAGACCGCATTTAGGCTGGCGGTTCCGAGCCGCTGCATCACCAAATCCAGCCCGCCCAGTCCGATGTCGAGCCCGAATACCAACGCCACCAGCAGCAGTATGCCGGCCAGCGCGAAGTTGACCAGTGGTCCGGCAATGGCGATCACCAGCTCCTGGACGGGCTTCTCGGGGATCCGGCCCAGCTGCGCCACTCCCCCAATCGGCAGCAGTACGATCTGGCGCACCTGCACCCCATACGACTGGGCAGCCACGCTATGTCCCAATTCATGCAGCACTACAATCACAAACAGGATGGCGGTGACGACCACCCCGAATGCCGCTCCAGCCAGCCCACGCCCCGCCAGCAAGCCAAATTGGATCGCTCCCCATACCAGGATCAGCGGGAAGGTGATGTGCATCCGGATCTGAATGCCCCGAACTTTGAAGAGCGGGATTCCACTATCCATTTTGCTCAGCCTCCGTCATACCCGGAGCCTCGGATGCAACCTCGAAAGGCAGCTCGCCTACTTGCTGATCCATGGCGTTCAGTTTGCGCTTGAGCTCGGCTGCTTTCAATCGGTTGCGCACACTGCCGGGCACCATCAGCATGATCCCGACTAGGATTCCAGTGATCAAGGTCACCATCAGCACCAGCGCGAATGAACCGTCGACGCTCCAGAACAGGAAGCGAACCGTGGTGGCGGTGTTGTTCTGCACCGCGAAGATCGTCACCAGCAACGAAAGGATCAAAGCTACCGCAATCAGGATTCGCACCGAATCGAGCCTCCTACCCTCCACTCCACCTCGAGCACAGGCGCCGGGAATCGGTTCACCTTCCGGCGCCCCCAGCCGCGAGTAGGCCGAACAGCACCGCAAGTCCGGCCGAGGTCAATGTACCAATCAGGAAGTACTCGGCAAAGGCCTTCTGCTTGAACTGTGGATAGCGGGCGGCGGCCTTGGCGGCCACCACGAACCCAACCGCCGGCAGGGCACCACTGAAAACCAGCGTGAAGGTAATCAGGCGCTCGAGCAATCCGATGAGCTCACCCGGGCCGACTCGCGGGGCATCTTCCTCGCCAATCTGCTCGGGCCGCGCCAGGTCGACCACACTCACCGTCAGCATCGTCGCCCAGCTCCACAGGCTAATAAGACTGGCAGCGACCACCAATGGTCGACCGCCGGCTTGAGGGATGTGGAACACTCCCGGCCCGATCCGCCGGCTGAGCAGCAGCAACAGCACAAAGAGCGCGCCGGCGGCGAGCGGAATCAAGTGTGTGACTGGCCTGCCGTGCAGCAAGCCGGCCTCGACATCGCGTCCGACTTGCCTCCGGAGCAAAGCGGCAGCCAGTTCACCCACGGCCAGGCCGACGGCCGCCCGCAATGCTGCCGGCCCGTCCGCGCCGGCATGCAGCCAGAAAGCAAGCCAGAATGCGAGCCGCAACAGGCTGCGGCCGGGCCGCCACTTGCCGGACAGACGCTCGAGCGTCGTCCTGCGAGTGAGCAGGCCGTATTCAGTGACCAGGATGGGGAAAGCCGCCAGAATTCCGTTTTGGAACAGCATAGGCCGTCTGGAACAATCCTACCCGAGTTGGGCGCGTTCTGGTGCGCCGGAGAGGGCGCAGGTGGCGCGGGTTTGTGCGACGAGAAATGCTCAGTCGATCGCCAAGCTCTGCACGACCTCAGCCAACCAGATGGAGGTGGCGGATGCCAGGTAGCGTCCGCCGGCGGCTCGCAGATGCTGGCTGACGGCACTGGGCGTGATGCTCAGATGGGCTGCGACCTCCTGGCCCTCTAGGCCCGAGCCAACCAGATCGGTGACTTCCCGCTGCCGCCGGGTCCAACGGCGCCGCATATAGCCGACCATCATCCCGTAGATCTCGAAGCTGGCATGTGGGGCTCCGGGATCGGTCTCGATCGGTGTGCGGTGGGCCTCGGCGCGCTCGATCGCCTGACGGGCCCGGTGGAAACATGGCCCGTCCATTCCCAGCGCTTGCGGCCGCAGCTCGGTTTCCAACGGCCCGATCCCCAACCCGAGACGCAGCTCGGCCGGAAAGGCATGGGTCCGCAAGGTCGCCAGCAACTTGTCCAGCTCGTCGGGATTGCGAAGCAGGCCCTGAAACTCGTCCCCGACGGTCAGTACGAAATCGGCCGCCACCTGATCCGCAAAGGCCGCGTTCACGTCTCGCAGGCCGCTTTGCAGCCGTTCCTGCAGCCGGCTGCGGTCCGGCGCCTGCCGTGATCCGACCACATCTCCGATCACTGCTAGGTAGTTCAATTCAGTCCTGCGCCCTCATCTCCATTGGATGAAGTATCAGAGCTTCATCCAATTGCGAATTAGCTTTGAAGCTAAACTTGACCGGAGTTTAGCACACAAGCTGATCCGGCGTCAAGCCGAGAGGCGAGTACAATGCGGCCTGCAATCATGGACCCCACACCGCCCCCCTGGCGACGCACGCTGTGGGTGATCTTCTTTGTCGAACTGATCACCGCGGTCGGCTTCTCAAGCATCAACCCCTTTCTTCCGCTGTACGTCGAGAAGTTGGGCACCCACACCGCGCTCTCGGTCGAACTCCTGGCAGGACTGGTGTTCTCGGCTCAAGCGATCACGATGATGCTGGCCTCCCCGATCTGGGGCTCGCTGGCCGACCGCTATGGACGGAAACTGATGGTCCAGCGGGCCTCATTTGGAGGCGCACTGTTGGTGCTGCTGATGGCATTTGTTCAGAGCGCCGAGCAGCTGGTTGCACTGCGCGCGATCCAGGGCCTGGTGACCGGGGTGTTGGCGGCGGCCAACGCACTGGTCGCGGCGGCGGTGCCGCGCGAGCGTACCGGCTACGCCATGGGGATGCTTCAGGTGGCGCTGGGCGCGGGGTTGGCAATCGGACCGCTGATCGGCGGTGCGGCGGCGGACGCCTTCGGTTATCAAGAGGCCTTCTACATCACCAGTGTCCTGCTGCTGATCGCGGGATTGACAGTGATGTTCGCCATCCAGGAGGAGTTTGAGCCGCTGCTTCCGATCAGCCGATCTCCGCGCGGCCTGCTCAAACAGTGGAGGGACATCATCAGCGGCCCCGGCATGGGTTTGAGCTATGGCCTGCGCTTTCTGGCCCAGCTGGGACGAATGATGGTTGTGCCGATCGCCCCGCTCTTCATTGCCGAGCTGCTGGTCGACCAGTCGCGGTTGAACACGTTCACCGGATTGGTGACCGGACTCGGATCAGGCGCCATCACACTGACCGCCTTCTATCTCGGGCCACTGGGTGACCGTATAGGCCATCGACGGATCGTGGTGACCAGCATGGCGCTGGCCGGAATCTTCTACCTGCCACAAGCTCTGGTACAGAACGGTTGGCAGCTGCTATTCCTGTCGATCCTGGTGGGCGTGGCAATGGGAGGTGTCATTCCATCGGTCAGCGCGCTGCTGGCCCGCTACTCGCAGCCAGGAGCAGAGGGCATGGTCTACGGGCTCGATAACTCGGTCCGGGCCGCCGCGCGGTCGGTCGCCCCGCTGCTCGGGGCCGGCGTAGCCCTGGCCGGCGGACTGCGGGCGACCTTCGTCGCGACCGGCGCGATCTTCCTGCTCAGCAGCGCACTGGCGGCATGGAAACTGCCCGATTCGCGGCAGATCGAGGTCCAGAAGCATGCGCGGCCAGCCGCGGATTAGATTTCGAGCGTCAGTTGTCGAACAACTCGCGGCGACGGTGCAGGTCGGTCACGGAGCGCGTGCAGCCGCTTCAATTCGTCAACGGTTCCAGCGACCTGATCGCGGAATCGCTTCGGCAGATAGGTCCCGGGGAACAGCCGGTCGTACTCGGACTGCAACTCCGGAAACTCCTGCTGGAGGAACTCGAGAAAGTGCTCTCGGGTGCCGGGCTGCAGGTACAGGTTCCGGGTGCCGAGAAAGTGGGCGCCATGGTCAGCCGCCGCCCGCACCACCGCTTCCATCCCGACTGTATCATCGGTGATACCGGGTAGTACCGGCGCCAGCAGCACTCCCGCCCGAACACCAGCCTCGATCAGCCGCTCCATCGCCCACAGCCGCTTGGCCGGCGGTGGCGTGCCCGGTTCGATGAGCTGCCACAGATCCCGATTCATCGTGGTGATGCTGAAGACCACCGTGCAGCCCGGGCCGGAGGCCAGTTCTGCGAGCAGGTCAAGATCCCGAACGATCAGCGTGCCCTTGGTGACCAGGCTGATCGGGTTCCCATGGTCGACGAAGGCCTGCAAGCAGCCGCGGGTGATCTGGTAGCGCCCCTCGATCGGTTGGTACGGGTCGGTCGCGGTCCCCACGGCCACGGTCTCGGACTTCCAGGACGGCCGCCGGAGTTCCTGACGCAACAGGTGAGGCAGATTCCGCTTGACAAAGATCACCCGCGGGAAGTCTCTTCCGGCATCCAGTTCAAGAAAGCCGTGATAGCGGCGGGCATAGCAGTAGTGGCAGCCGTGGACACACCCCTGGTACGGATTCAGGCTCCAATCGAACGACATTCCAGAGACCCGATTCAGAGCAGATTTGCTCT
>CAZGCX010000187.1:0-5156 GCA_964524585.1 uncultured Anaerolineaceae bacterium | reverse complement strand
TGAACCACTTACCGAAACACTCTTCACCCTCCCGCTGATCGGCGACTTTCGGCTGACGAACACGCTGGTGGCGGTATTCATCGCCGACCTGGTCCTGATCTTCTTGGCTCTGATGGTCAATCGTGCCATTCGTCGCGGCGATCAAGTGCTGGGCGGAGTCGGCGCCGCGGTGGAGGCTTTGGTCGAGGCGCTGTACAACCTGACCGAATCGACCGCCGGAAAGTGGGCGAAGTCGATCTTCCCCTGGATGGCGACCATCGTGCTGCTGGTGTTGGTTGTCAACTGGACCGAGCTGTTTCCGGGAGTGGACAGTGTCGGGCTGTTCGAAGAGCATCACGTCACGAATCCGGAAGAGTGCGACTTCAACACCGTGTTTCACCTGGGTGAGACCGAGGTGGTGGCGGTCGGGGGCGAGTCGGATGAGTGCAGCTCGGGAGTAGTGCCGATCGTGCGAGTTGCCTCCACCGACCTGAACTTCACCGTGGGCCTGGCGGTGATCTCGGTCGTGGTGACCCAGGTGATTGGGATCCGTTCCCTGGGGCTGGGCTACTTCACCAAGTTCTTCAACGCCAAGACATTATTTACCCGGCCCATGTTTGGGGCGATCGATTTCGTGGTCGGATTGCTGGAAACGATTCTGGAGGCCATGAAAGTGCTCTCGTTTGCCTTCCGACTTTTCGGCAATATCTTCGCCGGCTCTATTTTGCTGTTCGTGATCGGCAGCCTGGTACCGGTCTTTGCCCAGTCGGCTGTGCTATTGTTCGAGTTCTTCGTTGGAATCATCCAGGCGATTGTTTTTGGGATGCTGACCCTGATCTTTATGTCGCTGGCCACCGCTGGTCATGGTGAAGGGGAAGAGCACTAGAGAAGGCGCTGCGGGAGCGCGGCGCGACCGGACAGGTCGGCTGGCATCAGTTTCATACACCCGTCCGGGCAACCGGATGGGCACAAGCTAGGGAGGTTGGAGGGACAATGGAAGGAGACATCGTTCAGGCCGCGACGATCTTCGGCAAGCTGGTGGGGGCCGGTTTGGCGGGGATTGGCGTGCTGGGTGGCGGCATCGGGGTGGGCCTGTCAGCGCTAGGTGCAGTACAGGCCATGGGCCGCAATCCAGATGTCACCGGCACGATCCAGACCAACATGATCTTGGGCTTTGCGTTCGCCGAGGCGACGTCGATCTACGCGCTGGTGGTGGCCCTGTTGATCCTGTTCGTCTTCTAGCGGGCGGGGATTGGTATGGAAGCCTTAGGAATCAACCTTGGTTATTTGATCGTCCAGATATTGAACTTCGCGATCCTGATGGTCGTGTTGCGGGTCTGGGCCTACAAGCCGATCATTGGATTGTTGGAGAAGCGGCGGGAAACCATCGCGCAGGGGCTGGAAGATGCCCGGATCGCAGCCGAGGCACGCGAGAACGCCGAAAACGAGGCAGAGGCCATCATCTCTGAAGCTCAAAGCCAGGCCAATCGGATCGTTCACGAAGCCAACGAGCGGGCAGAAGAGGTCGCGGCCAGCATGAAGACGGAGGCCGAAAAAGAGGCGGAGGACATCCGCCAGACCGCGGTGACGGAGGGCGAACAGCGCAAAGAGCGAGCGCTGGGTGAGGTCCGGGGACAGGTGGGCGCATTAGCGATCGCCGCGGCCCAGAAGGTGATCGGCGAGGCGCTGGATGAAAAACGACAACAGCAGCTGATCGAGGAGTTCTTCAGCGGCATTGAGTCAGGCAAGGTTGTCGTGCTGCAGGGTGAGAAACTGAGCGGCGACGCTGCGACGGTGACCAGTGCATTGCCTCTAAGTGAAGTAGAACAACAGAACATTCGCACCGACCTGCGGAAACAGATTGGCGCAGGCGGCGCGGTCGAGTTCCAGGTGGATCCATCGATCCTGGGCGGGCTGGTGGTTCAAGTGGGCGGCAAGATTATCGACGGCTCGGTAGCAGCCAAACTGACCGGGCTGCAGCAGTCACTTACCTAACCAAAGAAACGCAGGTCCATCGCCGAAGCGGCGATGGCAGGCAAGCCGGCGGGCCAAACCCCCGCCGGCTTTGTACAATACGCTGTTGGTAAGGCAGTGAAACTTGCAGAGCTGATCGCCGAGATCAGCGAGCTGAACTCCGGGTCACTCCCGGAGCTGGATATCGCCTCAATCGAGCCCGATTCGCGACGGGTTCGCCCCGGCGCGCTGTTCGTTGCGATACGTGGCACAAACGACGACGGGCATCGTTACCTGGCTCAGGCTCAGCGGGCCGGCGCAGTAGCGGCGGTTGGCCAGGATCCGGCCGAACTTGACATCCCGTACCTGCGAGTGGAAGACTCCCGTCTGGCGTACGCTGAACTGGCCGCCGCCTGGCACGGGCGCCCCGCCAGACAGCTGGTGATGGTCGGAGTGACCGGGACCGACGGGAAAACCACCACTGCTGCGCTGCTTTTTGAGATCATGCAGCAAGCAGGGCTGGCCTCTGGCCTGATCAGTACCGTTATGGCACAGATCGGCGGGCAACGCCTGGACACCGGACTGCACGTCACAACCCCCGACCCGATGGATCTTCAAGCGTTGTTGGCCCGGATGGTCGAAGGGGGGCTGACCCATTGCGTGTTGGAAACCACCTCACACGGCCTGGCACAGCATCGGGTGGCGGGCTGCGAATTCGACATCGGGGTGGTCACCAATATCACCCACGAGCATCTCGATTTCCACGGCTCTTACGAGGCCTACCGGGAAGCCAAGGGCCGCCTGTTCTCTGGCCTTTCTGAGTCACGTCTCAAGAGCGGAGCCCCGGAGAAGCTGGCCGTGCTCAACCGGGATGACCCGGCCTACGACTATCTGCGCCGCCTGACGAAGGTGCGTGCGACCGCCTACGGCTTTCACCCCGAGGCTGAAGTGCGTGGCGAGCGGCTGGCCGCCGGTCGGGCCGGACTTGAGCTGCTGATAAGCACTGCGGGGAGGGAATTCACCGTGCGTTCCCCAATGCTCGGTGCCTACAATGCCTCCAACATCCTGGCGGCGCTGGCAGTTGCCGTGCTCGGGTTGGGGATCGACGTCGAGTTGGCGGTGCGGGCGGTGGAGGCCTTTGACGGCGTTCCGGGTCGCATGCAGCGCATCGATCTCGGCCAACCCTTTAGCGCGATCGTGGATTTCGCGCACACGCCCAATGCGCTGCGCGCGGCGTTGAAGGCTGCCCGCTCGCTAACCACGGGCAAGTTGATCGCGGTGTTCGGGTCCGCCGGACTTCGCGACCGTGCCAAGCGGCGCATGATGGCCGAAGCGTCGGCCGAATTGGCCGATCTGAGTGTGCTCACCGCCGAGGATCCGCGCACCGAACCGCTGGAAGCGATCCTGGCTGAGATGGCCGAAGGTGCCAAAGCGAGCGGCGGGGTCGAGCAGACAAACTTCTGGCGGGTACCGGACAGAGGGGAGGCGATTCGTTTCGCGATGCAGCAAGCGGAACCGGATGACCTGGTCATCGTCTGCGGCAAAGGACATGAGCAGTCGATGTGTTTCGGGGAGATCGAGTATCCGTGGGACGATCGCACCGCGACGCGCGCAGCACTATCCGAACTGCTCGGGATTGAGGGGCCGGACATGCCGGAGTTGCCGACCAATGCGGCGGAGGAGGTATGAGACGGGTGGCAGATTGGGCGGTCGGCGAGCTGGCCGCATGAGTCATTCATCTCAGCGCGGTTGCTTGGAACCTCGGCAGCCGTGAAGTCGGTGCTGTTCGTCTGCACTGCCAACATGTGCCGATCGCCGGTGGCAGCAGGACTCTTGAAACGAAAGGTTCAGGAGTTGGGCGAGGCCGAAGAGTGGATGATCGAGTCGGCCGGCGTGGCCGCCCTGGATGGGCAGGGGCCAACTCCTGAGAGCATTCAGGTGGCAGCGGAGCACGGCGTTGATATCAGTGGCCACCGCTCTCGTCTGGCGACTCGGGAGCGGCTCTCGCCGTTTTCCCTGGTGTTGGTCATGGAGCAGCGTCACCAGGACGCTCTCCTGCAGGCGTTCCCCGATCTCGCTGCTCGGGTCAAGCTGCTTTCCCAGATGATCGGCGAGAGCACTGACTTGGCCGATCCGGTCGGGACCGGGATTGAGAATTACCGCGCGATGGCGAACCGGATCGAACGGATCCTTCAAGTCGGTTTGGGGGGCATCCGCGATCGGGCCGAGTAACGGCCGCGAGCCTCAAGGGGGCGGGTAGGCTGCTAAGCCTGGCGGATGAATTTCCGTAGCAGGCCGAGCACAACTAGAGTTGCCGATCCGATTCCAATCGGCACGGCCCACTGAATGAGTGGCTGGAGGGACGAGCCCGAATCTAGCGGTGAGTCCGAATCGATACCCGACGATTGTGAGGCTAGTGCGGTCGCAGTTCCGACAACCGAGGCCTCGAAGTCGGCGATCGCCGTGGCAGTTGAATCAGCGCTGATTAGTACTTCTGAACCGACTGCAGGTTGAGAGGTCAGCACCAACGATTCGGACCCCTGAGGGAGGGCCTTCCCCGGTTCCACTGATGGAACGCTGGTTCCCGCTGGGGCAAGTGTCGTAGCTGGCGTCGGAGACATTGATGAGGTCGCGCTAGGTTTGGGAGTGGAACTGCTGGTGGGAGCACTCGTCTTGCTTGGTGTTGCGCCCCCTGCAGTGGCTGAAGGGGCGGGGGTTTGGGTCGAGGTGGGCGGTACGCTTGTGCTGGTTGGCGGAATGAGGGTATGCGTTGGAGAAGCGGTCTTGGTGGCAGTAGGAGCGAGAACAGTGAACAGGCCGCTGCTTAATGAGACCGCAATGGGACCCCCCTCGGCGTCTGAAGCTGCAGCGTTGCCCAAGGTCAAGCCAGAATCCCCGGGAGCCGCTTGCGAGGCAACCGCAAATACGACATTTGCCACGATCCCGTTCCCGATGATCTGCTGATTCAAGCCAAAGAGGATGACCCGTACGGTGCCGGTGCTTGGTTGGGAATATGAAATCAACTTGCCGGCATCTGACGCTGCGCCCCCAATGTTCACGGTGCTTACATTCAACCGACTTGAATCGAAAGTCAGGTCGAAGTTGAGACCAGCGACTTCGGCCCCGCCGCTGGAAGTCAGCGTAACTGGAATGGCAACGCCAGATTGCCCTGGATTCCCGGAGCGGCTGGAAGAACTTTTGCTGGCAGCGGGCGACTGGGCTGC
>CAZGCX010000186.1:0-5161 GCA_964524585.1 uncultured Anaerolineaceae bacterium | reverse complement strand
CGCGCCCTGATCCAGATGGCGACAGGCTCCGGCAAGACCTACACCGCGATCACCTCGGTCTATCGCCTGCTCAAATACGCAGACGCGAAGCGCGTCCTGTTCCTGGTGGATACGAAGAATCTTGGTGAGCAGGCCGAGCAGGAGTTCATGGGTTATCTGCCCAATGACGACAACCGGAAATTCACTGAGCTTTATAACGTCCAGCGCCTGAAGTCCTCCTTCGTGGCGAAGGACAGCCAGGTCTGCATCAGCACCATTCAGCGCATGTATTCACTGCTGAAGGACGAGCCGCTCGAAATCGGGCGGATCAAGTCCTACGCTCGGGGCTGGATCGAAAACGAATCGATCTACACCCACATGGAATTCAAATGGCTATTGGAGCTGCTGCGCAGCGGCATTCACCATGGCTTCTTCCGCGACATTCGCCAGGCGCTGCCGCCGTTCATGGATCCGGTGGTCTACGGTCGCAGCATCCTGGAAAACAGCTCGTTCATCGCCAGCAGCGTCTACCCGGACCAGCGGTCACATGGTCGAGCCTTTCAACCTCGGCTGAGCGGAGTGACCTGCGAAATGCTCAACATCTGGACCATCATGTGCGCCGGCCCGCAACCGTTCTTCCTGGACGAGAACCACGAGCTGAACCTGCGGCTCCAGCCGGTCCTGGATGAGAGTTTCTTCACCGCAGAGCCGACGGTGCGCCGAGCTTGGAACCGCGACGGCAAGCTCGAGACGGTCGAAGTCCCTGAGAACAGCTTCGCCTTCCGGTTCCTGGGCCACACCCTGGTGGTGTACAGCAATCCCCAGCGCCGCCCGACTTTCGGCGTCATCGGAGTTCAACCGGTTGAGTATCGGCTCTCGTTCCGGGATGGATCGTCGGTGTCCGGGCAGTCCGACGTGCTGGGCCAGTCACTTGCCGAGCAGGTCCGCGCCGGCAAGGTCAGGCGGATCAAAGTGGATCTTGCATGAGTCGAGCTTCGACACACCATCGCCTCTGGCAGGGGGTCTCAACGGCTGAGGGCGCCCCATGACGCCGCAATTCCTTGCCCGGGAGCGCCTGGTTCGCCGGCTGGTCCTGGAGCTGGGGCACCAGCATCCGCGCTCGGACTTCACCCTGCGCGGGGTGAGAGTGATCCCTCGCTACGACGTGGAAGCCCTGCCTCACCCAGTCGATGTCGAGATCGCCGGTGGCGAGATCCTGGCCATCACTCCCAGCGAGGAGCCGGATTCCGGACAATGGCTGGTCGGTGGCCTGGTCGACTCGCACGTGCACACCCAGAGCACCGAGCGTCAGACGCTGCTGCACCTGGCCTACGGCGTGACCGGAGTGCGTGAGATGTGTGGCTTTGGCTGGATGCCGGAGCGGCGAGATCGGATCGCAGACGGCCTGGAGCTGGGGCCACGTATGCTGGTGGCCGGGCACATTCTGGCTTCGGTGCCGCTCAACATCTTTGCCACCGTGGTCGAGACTCCCGATCAGGTTTTCGAGCAGGTCCAGGCGCAGGCGGCAGCCGGATTCGAGGCGGTCAAGGTGCACAACCGCCTGGATCTGGAGCTGTACGACGCGGCCCGCGCGGCAGCCGACCAGTACGTGCTGCCGCTGATTGGTCACGTGCCGCACGAGGTCTCGGTGGTGCACGCGCTCAGGTCAGGCCAGCGCACCTTCGAGCACCTCAAGGGCTACTATCAGGACTGGGATCTGGAATTGAGCCCCGACCCATGGGTGGAGGCCACGGCCCAGTCGGAGGCCTGGAACTGCCCCACCCTGGTCCTGGTTCGAGCCGGGCGGACTGGCGATGAGGCCCGGGAAACAGTCGAAGCCGCAAGCGGGCTGTGGGACCCGGCGCTGGTGGAAGAGTGGGGAATTGACTACGAGCGGGCCTGGGTCAATCAACGCATCTTCGAGCAATGCCAGGGAATCATGGCCGATCTGATCCCGGTCAGCGACCGCTGGCTGGCGGGCACCGACTCGGGCGGCGGCGAACGCATGTTGCTCCCCGGAGACGCGCTGCACCGGGAAATCGAGCTGATGGAGCAGCTGGGTCTCAGTCGCAACACTGTGCTGCATGCGGCGACCCATGCCATCGCCGAGGCCCACCCTGAGGCGGATTTCCCCTCGGCGGTCAAGGCCGGCCAGCCGGCCGATCTGCTGCTGTTGGAGGGCGATCCCCGCACCGACCGAACCGCGCTGAAAGACCCGGTCGAGGTGATCGCCGCCGGACGGAGGCTGAACCGAGGGGACCGGGCGGAGATGCTGCGCCGGCTGCGTGCAGTCGACGAAGTCGAGTTCGGAGAACACGATCTGGTGGATCTGCTCTCCGAGGATTGGGACGACCATCCCAACCAGCTGCACCAGCAGGCCGCTCAAGAGTTCCTGCGCAGCCGCTAGCCGGCACGCGCCTCGTCCCCTAGGCCCAGGGCCTGCGGCCTCCAGTGTTCTCGGGAAGCCGGCTCTCGATCGCAGACTAGGCGAATTGACCGGCCCGACGAGCGAGGATTACGCCAACCACAAGCGCCGCAAACACGGCGGCCGATGCTGCGACCGGCCAGATAGTCGTGCCGCCGGTCGGATCCTGCGTGGCCGAGGCGGCCGCCCGGATGGCGGCAGCCGGGGGCGGACTGAAGCTGCCGATCTCAGACATCGGCACGCCCAGCGCGGCCAGGGTCGTCGGCAGCCGGGGGCGGACTCAAGCTGCCGATCTCAGACAAGTGTGCCCCGTCGGGATGGCGAGCGCGGGATTCACAATCCAACTGAGTTGGCCAGCTTAGGCCACTGTAGACGTCCGCGCCAGCAGGCACGAACCGACCGCAGCGACTATAATGACGGCTGCAAACCACTGATTTGCTGCACGGTTTCCAAAGCGAATCACAAATCAATTTTGGGCTGAGGGTGCAACTTGGCTCAATCGAGTCAAGGAGTACTCTCTGTGAAGTTCGAACAATTCCCTCTAGACCCGCGCATCCTGGCGCAAGTCCGGGCTGCCGGCTACACCGCCCCCACCCCGATCCAGGAACAAGCCATTCCAAAGGTCCTGGAAGGCCGAGACATTCTGGGCCTGGCCCAGACCGGCACCGGCAAGACCGCCGCGTTTCTGCTGCCGATCCTGCAGCGACTGACGAGCGGCCCGAAGCGCCGGGTGCGGGCCCTGATCGTTGCCCCCACGCGTGAATTAGCTGAGCAGATTCAGCAGATGAGCGTCGACTTCGGCAAGCCGCTCGGACTGCGCAGCGTGTCGGTTTACGGCGGCGTGAGCAAGAACAATCAGATTTCGGATCTCCGCAAGGGGGTCGAGATCGTCGTCGCCTGCCCGGGACGGCTGTTGGACATCGCCAGCGATCGAGCCATCGACCTCTCTCAGGTCGAAGTGCTGGTATTGGACGAAGCAGATCGCATGTGCGACATGGGCTTCCTGCCCGACATCCGCCGTATCCTCAAGCTGGTACCCAATCGCCGGCAGACGCTGTTTTTTGGCGCGACCATGCCGGACGACATCCGCAAGCTGGCCGACCAGATCTTGAAAGACCCGGTCACGGTTCAAATCGGCAAGATCGCTCCGGCTGAGACGGTGTCGCATGCGTTGTACCCGGTTCCGACCAATCTCAAGAAGAGCTTGCTGTTCGCCATGTTGGAGCAGACCGCTACCGGACGGGTGCTGATCTTCGCCCGCACCAAGCACCGTGCCCGCAACCTGGCGCGCGACCTGGAGAAGCGCGGCTATCGAGTGGCCGCCCTACAGGGCAACATGTCGCAAAACGCACGTCAGCGGGCGATCGACGGCTTCCGCGGCCGCAAATTCGACATCCTGGCCGCCACCGACGTCGCCGCCCGGGGCATCGATGTGACCGGCGTGTCGCATGTGATCAACTACGACATTCCCGATACTGCGGATGCCTACACTCACCGGATCGGCCGCACCGGCCGCGCTGAGCGCAGCGGCGAGGCCTTCACGCTGGCTGCGCAAGGCGATGCAGAAATGGTGCGCGACATTGAGAAGACTTTGGGGAGCCCGCTCGAACGTAGGCGGCTACCGGATTTCAACTACGGCAGCTTCGATCCCGAGCGACAGTTCCAGAACGGCCACTCGATGTCACCGTCCCGGCCCAGCTCAAACTACAGACGCAACAACGGACACAGCAACGGCAACGGTCGACCCGCGCGCCGCAACCCCCGACGACGCAGATAACACCAGCCTAAACCTATCCGGATCGCCGAGTTGCCGGATGTACGGCAACTCGTCCAGGCACGAACCGATAGGTCCTTCCCTACTCTAGAAGCTGGCCTCCGGTTCTGGCAGCCGGGCGCCCTCAAACTGGCTGTTGTACAGCTCGGCGTAGAACCCGTTCTGTTCGAGCAACTGCTCGTGCTTGCCCTGCTCGACGATGTCCCCTTCGTTGATCACCAGGATCCAATCCGCGTCGCGAATGGTGGACAGTCGGTGGGCAATGATGAAGCTGGTGCGACCCTCCATCAATCGTTCCATCGCCTGCTGGATCAGCACCTCGGTGCGGGTGTCGACCGAGCTGGTCGCCTCGTCCAGGATCAGCATTGGAGGATCCACCACGAACGCCCGGGCGATGGTCAGCAACTGCTTCTGACCTTGCGAGATGTTGGACGCCTCTTCGTTCAAGATCAGGTCGTAGCCTTCCGGCAGCGTGCGCACGAAGTGGTCGACGTGTGCAGCCTGAGCGGCCGCAATTACCTGCTCATCGCTAGCGCTAGGTGACCCATAGCGGATGTTCTCCATAATCGTGTCGTTGTAGAGCCAGGTGTCCTGCAGCACCATGCCAAACATGCGGCGCAGGTCGCTGCGGCGGTAGTCACGGATATCATGCCCATCGACCAGGATCGCCCCGCTGTTGACGTCGTAGAAGCGCATCAAGAGCTTGACCATGGTAGTCTTGCCGGCCCCGGTCGGGCCGACCAGGGCGATGTTTTGCCCGGGCTGCACCTCGGCTGAGAAGTCGTTGATCACGGTCTTCTCCGGCTTGTATCCGAAGTGCACGTTCTGGAACACGACGTGCCCCTTGACCTGGTCCACCTCTACCGGGCTCTCCGTCTCGGCAACTTCCTCCTCCTCAGCCAGGAATTCGAAGATTCGCTCGGCCGCGGCGGCGGTTTGCTGCAGCACGTTTGAGATATTGGCGATCTGTGTAATCGGCTGCG
>CAZGCX010000185.1:0-5178 GCA_964524585.1 uncultured Anaerolineaceae bacterium | reverse complement strand
CACCCGACTCAATGCTTGGATCTCCTGATCCGCCCCTCGTTTCTTGAAACCCACACTCCCCCTGCATATACGGCAGCGCCCAGGACCATCAGTGCCGTTGTCAACCAGAATCCGCCGGTAAGCGCCGCCAGCCATTCTGGAAGGGGCTTGGGAAGAATGTCTACATCAGGGTCTAACCACACCAGTGCCTTGCCCCCCATATCAAGGGACCACAAGCGCTCGTCGGGTCCCACCACAATGCGGTGTCCCATGTAGTACCCAGAGTTGTTCTCGGTGTAGAGGACCTTTGGACCGGAGGCTGATCCGGATACACCGAACACATCTGGGCTGAATGCAGCGACTTGGTTCCAACCACGAACCCAGATTCGACTCCGGACATCAACTTGGAATTCGCCCGGGTCGCGAACGTCTTCGCAGTCCTGAGAGTATTCGAGCTTATTCCATCTCCAGCCCCCTCTCCGCTCCGTATCTAGCCTTCCTACGTAGAATGCCACGACGTCTTCTTTGCAGTTCTCCAAGTCGCTTAGGAGAACGTAAAGTGAGCCGTCAGGGCCGACCTTGTAGTCCTCCAGGCTTTTGTATTCAAGCGGGGGAAGGCCGGCAAACTCGATCTCCACCCACTTCTCCTGCTCGGGATGCATCTTGTATGGTAAGAGGAAGAACCGGCCGTCCGGCGACCGGAACCGGACTATAGACCAGCCCCGCGTTCCATCGGCAAGGATGAACGAATAATCCTCAATCTCACCATCGAGCTGGACTTCCTCGACGTTGCCGGTGGTCGGGACTACGGCATGTATACGCCGAGAGGAGACGAGAGTCTCCCAGTACTCTCCGTTCTGACCCGCGAGCAGGAGATCCAAGTAGGATTGGCCGCCGTCCAGAGTCGGAGGATTCTCCCACTCCCAGCGATTAATCGTCCAAACCAAGTGGGAGTCAACCAGGAACATTGAGACTCGAGGAACGCCCTCAGCTGTCAGACTAATGCCAGTTGGCTGCCCTCGGCCTATCTCTGGCGGATCGTTTCCATAGAGGTCCCCGAACGAGGGGAACTCGAAGACGGAGGTTTGGCTGGAAGAGATGTGCCGCACTTCGTAGCTCTTCGGGTCCTCATAGTCGCCCGGAGAAATCCGGATTAGAAGCCAAAGCGAGCCGTCCTGGGAAAGGTCGAACGACTCAATTGACTCACGCAACAACCTTCCCTGTACTTCAGTCGTCCATGCCCGGTTGGCTCGCGCAAGATCGTACAAGTCATCGCCACAGCCACCCAAGAGGAAGAGCAAACTACCGACGGCAAAGAACAAACCGGCCCGCCACTCTCGCCCGGTTCGCTCGTAAAGCCTGCGCTCGAGGTCGTCTGCAAAGCGAACGGCAGGCACGTATTGCTTGAGCAATGCCAACATCCCTTCCCGCCCGCGCTCGTAGCCCGTTGGGGCAAACTCAAATGCTCTTCCACTGGCTCGCTCGATGCGGATTACTCCATAGCCGCCTCGCCGTACTCGAGTTATGTCGGAATACATGACCGGTCCCCGGAATACCCCGGGGTGAGGTAGGCCGGTCCTCAGGATCCGATTCTCGGATATGACAATACGATCGTTCCAGGCGAGTAAAGCCAGGTAGCCCAGGCTCAATGCGAACATGGCGACCGCGGTCACAAGCAGCAGTCCGATCGGCGGAGCGATGATCAGGGGCAAGTCATCCAGGCTTCCCCCTGATGCAAGAATACTCGCCAGAGCAACTGAAGTGAGGATTAAGGGAATCGCTATTGCCATCACGATCGCGGTCGTTCGAGCTCTCTTGGTCTGACGATAGACTTGCGGTTTGGTCATTTCCCCCATCCTTGTCTGTTTGGAACCTCTCGCGGCCGTGAGCCCTACTCCAGACAGCCCTCGCAGAGATTCGCCCACTGAGCTCGTTCGCCCGCGCCGAGCGGGGTGGTGTGTGTGCTCGACGAGTCTTGACCAGAGATGCCCTCGTCAGCCTTAAGGAGCAGCCGCTCGCCCCCTTCGCCACCAAAGCCACAGGTCCCCACCAGGCAATAGAGGCTGACGCCGTCAGAATCGGCCTCGACGCCGATGGCGCCGCGGCCGGCGCCAAGCAGACTGGCGGTGAAGCCGTGGCTATGGACGTGGAACTCCCAGGTGCCCGTTTCTCGCAAGACCAGCAGTCGGCCGGAAACCAGGGTTAGGTCGCTACCGTGGGACGCCGAGTCGCCCGGTGGGGTGTCGGCGGCCGGTCGCGGATCAATGGCGGTGAGCTCAACGCCGGTGGACTGCGCAAGGTACAGGTTGGCCTCGGACACCGCGGATCCGCCGGCAAATGTGGATTGCAGGCCGAGCTTCGCATCGGTCGAAGCGGTCAAGAAGGAGGCACTTCGGATCGTGCCCAGGCTGGGGACGAGTTCCGGGGTGCCGCTGCCCTGGTCGGCCAATACGCCGCCATCGACCAGCACCGCGAATCCGTAGTCGCTCGTTGGGGGGACGCCCGGCTGGCGGAGCAGCAGCGCGGCAGCCGCCAACAACACGATCAATAGCAATCCGCCGACAGCCGCGACCCACGGGAAGGGCCGCTCGGACGGCGCGCGGGCGCGCAGCGCCAATACCGCAACCGACACGTTGTCGTCCACATCGCGGCCGAGCGCCAGGCTCATCAGGTGCCGAGCCGCCTCGTTTGGTGGCAGCTGCTCCACATGCTCCGCGATCTCCTCCCGCGACACGAACGGACCGCCGGTCTCCGGATTGCGCCGCATCAATCCATCCGAGGCCAGGACAATGCGGTCGCCGCGCTGGATCTGCAGCCTGCCGGTCGTGATTTGCGGTGGGCTTTCGGAGCCGAGCCGGGACCCGTTGGCCTGCGTTAGTGGAGCTCCCTTTCCCCCGGAGACATGCAGCGCAAGCGTGTCACCGACATGGGCAATGAAGAGGCGACGCTTCCAAACCACCACCGCTGTTGCGGCGACCAGCCCCCTGTTCGGTACGGAGCCGCCCGATTTTCGAAGCCGCTCATCTGCGATCTCCAGCCCCCTGCGTAAAGCATCCTCCAGGTCTCCCGGCTTAGAGGCCTGAACCATCTGGAAGACCTGTCCGACGACCTGGGCGGCCGCCTCCCCTCCGCCAACACCGGATTCATCGGCAACGACTGCAATCAGCACCCGGTCCTTGCTAGCTATCCGGATCTCCGCGGCCCGAATCCGGTCCGATAGCCGTTCGTCCGGCTTGCCGCCGACGTCCTGGACCGCGGAGGTCTTGGTTGCGAGGGACTGGATACTCAACGCGGATTAGATCGACTTGTCAAAGGCGTGCCGGAACTAGGGGGGATCACGCTTCGGTTGGGGGAGGGGGTGTATCTGGCGGCGGATCGGTCGGCGGCGGAGGTGTGTTCGTGGCCGGAGGCGGCGGGGTCGCGCTTGGGGGCGGCCCCGGAGGGGTGGAGGTCTTGGTCGGGAGCGGAGCCGTTGGACTCGGCGGTTGGGTTGGCGGTGGGCTCGTGTCGGTCGGAGGCGGCTGGGTGGGCTTGGGTGGCGGCGGGCCAGGAGGCGGCTCAGGCGTGCCGGTGGGAGGCGGTGGCGGTGGCGGAGTGGGGGAGATGAACAGCGGGCCGAGTGGAGTGCGGGTCGGGCTCGGACCTCCAGCAAACACGCCGGGCTCGGCGGTTGGCGCGGCGATGAGGCCACCCGCGTACCCCGCGAAGGCATAGGCCTGCACTTGAACTGCATCCGGACCAGCGACCTCGCCCACCGCTGAGATCGCCACATGCTGTCCGCTGGTCAGCGTCAGGCTCGAACCGTTGGCCAGGGTGACCTGGCACGCCTCGTAGAAACAGTCAATCTCGAATACCGCGAGGGCCGCCTGCCAGCGGGCTCCCATCAGTGTCCCAACCAGGCGGGCGGTGGCCCCGTTGGGCGCCACCACAGCGGTGCTGTTTCCGCTGGCACCCTGGTCGGAAACGACGACCGTTCCCGACAGCAGCACCAGCAGCGTTCCGTCGCTGCCCGCAATCTCCAGCAGCCCCAATTCGCTGTCCGGCCCGAGATACACTACGGTCTGCTGGGCCAGACCGAGGCGGAGATAGCTGGCGCCAATGGTCCGGACCCGAACCTCGGGCCCGGCGGAGATCAGCTGCTCCCGTCTTACGGCCTCGAACTGTCCAGACTGATCCGAAACTTCCGCCCGGCCGCCGATTTCCGACACGTAGGCGACACCGGAAGGCAGGGCAGGAATGGTCGGAACGGCATCGGCCCTGGAAAGACGGCTGCTCAAACGCGGCGCGGCCCATGCACCGACCACGACCAAGAGAACCAGCAATCCGGCAGCCGCTGTACCCGGCACCAGGTAGCGCCGCAAGTACACGCCGCCCCCGGGGACATCTAGAATCGCCACCGAGACGTTGTCATCGACCCGACGGCTAAGTGCCCGTTTGATCAGTGCTGCAGCGGCGCTTTTCGGTGATCGCCCGCGGACCAGCGCGGCGAATTCACTGGCCTCGACGTAATGGGCCTGCTGACGATCGTGGCGTGACTTAGTGAGCCCATCCGAGCAGACCAGCACCGTATCGCCGGCTTGCAGCGGGAGTCCCTGTGCAGCCCGCGCCTCCGCTTCGGAGGCCCCGGTGCCACCCAACCAAAGCCCCAGATCGACCTGGAGATCCGCCTCGTATCCGATTGAGCGGACGATGGCATCGCGGCGCGGGTGCCGGGCCGCCTCGGCGGCGGTCAGCCTTCCGGTACTGACCACCTCGTGCCCCCAGGTGTGATCGATCGTGAGTGGATAGGCCTTGTTGCCCCGCAACAAGTACACCCGGCTATCACCGACGTTGGCCACGTACAGCCGGCCGTTGTTCACGGCCGCCACCGCAGCGGTGGAACCCATGTTGGTCTTACGCCGGCTCCTGCGAGACTCGGCGTAGACACGGGCATTGGCTTCTTTAAGAGCTGACTCCAGCAGCCGCGGGAGGTTGGTCTCGCGGGAAGCCCGAACGTGTTCCACGACAGTCGATACGGTCAACTCGGCGGCTCGCTCGCCGGCGTTCTCGCCGCCGATCCCGTCGGCCACGATGCCAAGTGAGATCCGAAGACCGCCGGCGGTCGTGAGCTGCTCCGCACGCGAGCGGTCTTCGAGCAGGGTCCGGCTGGCCGAGGCACCCAGGTGCGCGCTGGCCGCCAGTTGGACCTCGGTCATCCTC
>CAZGCX010000184.1:0-5193 GCA_964524585.1 uncultured Anaerolineaceae bacterium | reverse complement strand
TTGGATCGGTTTCGATCCAGCGCACGTGATGAGTCTCGGGCTTGGGTGGGAAGCTCCACTCCCCGGCAGATGGCAGCTCGAGCAACGTGGCCAACTCCCGCCAACTCTGCCCACCATCGTCAGATCTCGAGAGTGTGCTCGGCTCAGTTCCGGCGTAGATCGCCCCTGGAGCGGCGTCGTGCCCGCGGCCGACGGCGATCGCCGAGAGCCGGGAATGCGGAATGCCGTCACCGGCCGCCTCCCAGGTCCGGCCCCCGTTGTCGCTTCGCCACAATCCGTGTCCCCAGGTGCCGACGTACAGCCTCGAAGGATCGCGCAGATCGACGGCGAGGCATTCTGGCGACTGACCTTCCAGGTGCCGCTCAAGCGTCCACTTGTTCCCGGGCCGCACGACGTACAACGCTTCGTGGGCAGCGACCGCGAAGCTCAGCACTCTCTTTCAACCACTCCTAGGGTTCGGCCGCCATCCAGGCGCTTGATCGCCGGGAGATGGCTGCGGAGCAACCCACGGTCACGGATTTTCCCAGTAGGCAATCTCGTCCACGTGGATCGTGAAGTTCTCGGTCTGACGTGCACCGACAAAGATCCCAAACGCACCTTCCTTTACAAAGGCGCTGTCCTGGATTTGAGTAAGCAGCGTGCCGTTGACGTACAGCGCCAGCTGCTCACCCTTGGCCCACAGGCCGACCCGATTCACTTTTTGCGATCCGCTCACGATCGCGGTGCTCGACGTCAGATTGATGAGCTGGGTCATGGTCTCGGTCGGGCCATTCCAACTCCGCAGCGAGTAGCGACCGTCGCAGGTGAGCCCGAACAAGTAGCCGCGATCTGCGGCGGTCTTGTCTGGGACCCGGGCCATCAGGCCGTAGCGATCGCTCCCGGTGCAGTTCCCGGTGCTGACCGACATCTCCAGGTAGAAGTCCTTCACCAGCGGCCAAGTCAGTCGCCAGCCATCGATGGTGCTCAGCCCGGTCAGATGCAGCTCGCCGTCCTCGACCTTGGCGCTGGTGAAATCGTCCGCCCCCAGCGGCCAGTTGTTGCCGGCCGACAGGGTGTCGCGGTAAGTCGGGTTCCCAAGCGTGTTTCGGATGTCTCCAGCGGGGAGCGTGCTGGTTGGGCCGACGGTCGGAGTGGCGGCGGGAGTGTCGCTGGGCAGCGGAGTTGGGGTCGCCGAGGCCTGCGGGAGATCAGTAGAAGTGGCCGGCAAAGCCGTGTCGCTCGCTGCCGGCTCGGTTGTGGGGCCGGCCGGCTCTACGGTGCCGGTCGCCTCCGGCGGCAAAGTCCGCACCACCGGCACGGCAGTCAACGTGCCGCTCACCGAGGTGGCCAACGCGTTCGGATCAAGCGTGGCCGGCGGCTGTATCAAGGAGCAGGCAGACAGGCCTGCAGCAAGCAATGTGATTCCGAATCGGATGATCTTGTTGGACATGCAGTCTTCCCCCGGCTAGGTATTGGAGTCTCAGCAGCCTCCTATTCTAGCCTGATAGGGTGTGAATCCCCTGCAAGAGGTGTGGATAAGTAGTGCGACTGCCGGACTATTCTTCGAGCGGCTCGAAACGTCCCTGGAAGAAGCGCAGTTGTTTGGGCTCGTACACAAACCGCAGCCCCTGAATCTGCTCCCGCCGTTCGAATAACTTGATCACCCCATCCGCCACGGCCCGCATGTGGTTGCGGGTGTACACCCGGCGGGGGAGAGTCAGCCGGACGAGTTCCAATGCTGGCCGGTAATTCTCCCCGGTATCCGGGTTTCGTCCCTTCGACACATTCCCCCGCTCCATCGACCGCACGCCGCATTCGACATAGATCTCCCCCGCCAGCCGCTGTGCCGGATATTCGTCCTGGTCGATATGCGGCAGAAAGCGTTTGGCGTCCAGGAAAATGGCATGGCTGCCGGCCGGGGTGACAATCGGCACGCCGGCATCCAGCAGCATCTGGCCCAGTGCCGCCGTCTGCCGCACTCGGGAGCGGATGTAGCGGTCATCCAGCATTTCACTGATGCCGACTGTGGTCGCGGCCAGATCGGATGCCGCCAACCCCCCGTCAGTGATGTTGCCCTCGTAAATGCGCAATTTCTGGCGCGAGGCTTCTGCCCACTCGGAGTTGTCACGGAAGGCTAGTAGCCCCCCGATGTTGATCAGGAAATCCTTCTTGCCCGAGACCGTACAGCCGTCGCCATAAACCAGCATCTCACGCAGAATGTCGCGGATCTTGGTGTCCCGGTGACCCGCTTCCCGCTGCTGAATCATGTAGGCGTTTTCCGCCATGCGAGTGGCGTCGAAAAAGACCGGAATGTGCTGGCTGGAGCAGTATGCGTAGACCTGGCGCAAGTTCTCCAGGGAGACCGGCTGTCCGCCGGCCATATTGACCGAGTGTTCGAAGGACACGTAGGCGATCTGCTCCGGTCCATGCTGTTCGACCAGCCCCTTCAGCTTCTCCAGGTCGATGTTCCCCTTCCATGGGTAATCGCTATCGGCCTCATGAGCCTGCTCGACAATCACGTCGGCAAACACACCGCCCGCCAACTCCTGATGCAGTTTGGTGGTCGTAAAGTACATGTTCCCCGGAACCAGCTGCCCCGGTTGAATCATCACCTCCGACAGGATCTGCTCGGCCGCTCGGCCTTGATGGGTCGGGATGATGTGTTCATATCCGGTCACTTCCTGAACGATCTCGGTCAGGCGTAGATACTCGTCGGAGGTGGTGGGCGTGGCCCGGGCCCGCTCATAAGCGGCCCATTGCTCGGTGCTCATGGCCGAGGTCCCGGAGTCGGTCAGCAGATCGATCCCAACGTCGGCCGACCTTAGCAGGAAGGTGTTGAAGCCGGCCTGGCGGATCGCCCGATAGCGCTGCTCGCGAGTCAGATTGCCAATCCGTTCGATGGTGTGTATCACGAACGGATAGGTATCGAACTCGTAGCTCTCAACGTCGCAGTAAACCCAGCGGTAGGCCATCTGATCTCGCCACTGACCTTCCCGTACCATTTCGAACGGCGGCACCAGATCGCGCTGCTGGTAGAGGGCGATAATCGCATCGGCTACTTGATCCAGCTGCCGGCTGGTCATCGCGAGCCGTGGAATCTGCACCGGAACCAGGTTGTCCCGCCCGACCAATCCGTGCGCCAGTGCCCGTACCGCGGCGGTCTCGTACAGCGCGGCGGAGAACGCGTCCTGCTGATAGCGCTCATGGTGCGGGAGAAAAGCGTCGGCCAGGACGTAAGCTCCGTCGCACCCGCGTTCGAGCGGCACACCGCCCTCCCGCAGCCGCTGGGTGAAGCGTTCGGTCTGCTGCATCACCCACTGCACCTCATTCTCGGTGCACATCTCCTCCAGGCCGCGCGCGAATACTTCCATAGTCCGGCCCGACATCCCGCCGTAGGTGTGCAGGCCCTCGTAAACTACGACTGCGTTCATGAATTGCTCGTAGTCATCTGGATTGTCAGTAGCCAGCAGACCGCCAGATGGGCACTTCGGGTCCTGAGCGGCGTCGAGTTGAAAAATGTGAACGGTCTTGGCGATCCGTCTGACCAGCTCGGCGATGCTGAGATCGGCCATTCCGGGCTCATGGCGCTGGATGTACCAGGCATTCTCGATGACTCGTGATCCATCCAGGATCAAGCGCTTTCCGTATCGCTCGGCGAGCGCCCGCACCGCCCGCAGATTCTGCATGCTGAATGGGTGTTGACCGTCGGCGAAGGCCTGCAGCCCGACGATGCTGACCCGGCCCTGCTCCAGAATCTCTTCCAGCCGCTGAAGATCAGCGTTCCCAGTGTAGATGTGTTCCTTGTGATCGCGTATGTCTGGCACTTCGACGTCGCGTGGAGTGAGCACATCGATGCGGGTCCGAGCATTGGATGGCAGGACCGATCCCGTGGGTACCAAGGTGGCTGTCACCAGTTTCACGCAACCCAAAACGTTGTGGGTTGGGCAGATGTAGGTGTGCCCCAGCACCTGACGGACCGCCGATTGCAGATGTTCAAAGTTACGCGCACCGGCGTAGGCCTCGTCCCCAATAAGCTGCCCACTCAATTGCTCCTGAGTCATGGCGCTGGTGCCCAGTGAACACATGTCGAAGCCCACCTGCGACGGGGTCAGGTTGAATAGGTTGAAGTCCGCCTCGGCCAGGAACTGCTTGCGTTGATCCCGGGTAGGAAAAGTCACCGGGCGGATGGTCTTGATCTTGTGGGGCTCGTGGGCCAGCTGTTGCTGCATGAATCACTCCATGACGGGTGTCACGCCCTGAATTCAAGTAATCGGACAGGATTAGGATGTTATTAGGGGGTCGAGGTGGCTAGTGAAGGATGGCCCGCTTGCGGCTGATGCTCGTCATGAGGCGATCTCGTTGCAAGGTAGGTGGTGGCGTGGAATGCAAATCAGCCGCCGTCAGCGTGACCGGCGGCCGATCGATGACCAGGAGGCAATCAGCCCCCCCGCTCTCGCTCCTTTTCCTTCTTTCGCTTTCGCTTTTCCTTGAGCGTGAGCTTGGGCTTTTTCTGGGGTTCCCGCTTACCTTTGTCCCGTTTGCCTTTGTCACCCATGACACCCTTCCTTTGTCAGCTGTCAGCGCTTTGGCCGACATAGCTCTGCTGATCCTACCACTTAGCGACCAGCGCTGGATTTGTCGGTCTGGATGCTCTTCTGGACCAGCGCGGTCATTTCGGTCTGCAGCTCCTCAGCACCAGGAATCAGATCCCAAACCGGGTCCGCGTCGCCGAATAATGGGTTGCGCGACTGGATTTGCGCCAGCAGTTCCAGGCGATCCTTAGGAGCCGGATGGCTGTCGTAGGTCGAGGTCGGGCGCTCCATCAGCTTCTTCACTTCAGCCTCAAACTCACCACGTTTCTCTCCCGAATCAAGCGGCGGCAGGTCATATAGGTTCGACAGCGGGCGTTGCGCCTCCCGCGCCTGGCCGATTTCCTGTGAAACCTGCATGTTGAACGCCAGCGATTGGCGCACCACGTGTGTCAGCCCGCTCGCCAAACCTTCGGAGCTGTATGCCAGCGCCGCGAACCGATCGGCCAGGATCTCCTGCAGCCGGGAGGCTCCCAACGTGATCCGTTGGAAGATGCGGTAGAAGCCATTGACGAACAGCCAGGCCGGATTGTAGATTCGCGCCTGGCCGGCCATGGCCAGGCGAAGCGCCAGCTGCTGCATCGCCAACTTCACCCGCACCGCCAGCGTCCCGCCCGCGGTATCG
>CAZGCX010000183.1:2555-5217 GCA_964524585.1 uncultured Anaerolineaceae bacterium | reverse complement strand
TCACCACATCTCCCCAAACCCGGCCGGTGCGCAGGATTTCCACCCGCCCGGCGGTAATGTCTCCTTTGACTGACCCAGCCACGATTACGGTTGCAGCCCGGATGTGCTCACTGGTCACCCGCCCCTGCTCGCCGATCACCACCAGTCCACGCAAGCCGATCTCTCCATCGAAGGCGCCGTCGATTCGAATGCCCCCGGTTCCGCTGAGCTTGCCTTGCCAGGCGACCCCGGAGCCGAGCACCGAATCGACCCGCTCGGCAACCTCACTCAGATCCGTGCCTCGATCGCTCGGTCGCCGGAACATCGCTACCCGACCTTATAGCCAAACTTCCGGAGCAGTGCCTTGCGCTCCTGTACATCCTGCTCGGATTCGACGCCCTTTGACTTGATCCCGTCGATCACCCCGGCGATCCCACGCCCGTGCTCGGTCTCGACCACCATCACTTCCACCGGATTGGCAGTGGCACAGAAGATCTGGCAGACCTCCGGCACACTCTTCACCGCATTCAGCACGTTCACCGGGAAGGCGTTTCCCAGGAAGATGATGAAGCTATGACCGGCCGACAGGTTGAGCGCGTTGCGGGTCGCCAGCTCGACCAACGCCGGGGAGTTTCCGCCCGCCCGTACCAGCGCCGGGCCGGAGGCCTCGCAGAAAGCCAGCCCATACTCGATCCCGGGCACCGCGCCGGCCAGCGCCTCCTGCAAATCCTCAACGGTTTTGATGAAGTGGGATTGTCCAAGGATCAGATTGAGCTCGTCGGGGTTCTCAATCTTGACCGTCGACATTTCCATAATTCAGGCTCCAGACACAGAGCGGAGACCACGGGTGGCTCCGCTCCAGTTGATCTTTCGATTGTTCACTCAGCCGCGGGACGGAGTGATGCTCTGCGGACCCTCCGTCAGCTCAATCCCCACTGGGATTTCGCGCCACCGGGATCTCGCCGGCCGACCCTCCGTCAGCTCAATCCCCACTGGGATTTCGCGCCACCGGGATCTCGCCGGCCGACCCTCCGTCAGCTCAAGGAGTTGATGAACTCGTCCATGTCGATGGCGGCCAGGGTCATGATCTTGATCGTTCCGCGCGCAGCCAATCCGGCCGAGGCCTTCCCAATCGTCGCGTTGTCCGGCGCCTCGACTACGTTGACGAAATCGTATGGCCCGAGGGTCGCATACTGCGCAATCACCCTAACCCCGCTCTTCTCCAGCTCGCTATTGACCTCTTGAATTCGCTTGGGCTTGCGCGAAATCGTCTTGGCCCCCGATTCCGTCAGATTGCTCAGCATGATATAGGTCGGCATGGCCTGCTCCTCCGTGAACTCCACTTCATTGTAGCGCAGGAGACTTGCCTCTCCGCTGAGGCGAATCGACCCTAATCAGGCTGGATCGGATATCCGAGCATTTCGGCGAACTGGCGGGCGCTGGCTGGGCTGTGGCCGGCGAAGTGGTTGTTGAAGTAGCCGTATACGTCCACCCCGTCGTCCAGAAAACGCGACACCCGCTCCGCCCAACGCTGCAGCACCTCGGTCCGATCGATCTGAATGCGGTCAAACTCACTGATATCCGCCCGCCGCCCCAGCCAGCGGATCACGCTGAAATCCGCCGTGACCCAGTCCAGCTTCGGCATGTAGTGCAGGTCCTGCAGCACCATGGCCACGTTGTGCTGCGAGAGCATTTCCCCGAGATCGGCGTTCAGCCACTTCCGGTTGCGCAGCTCCACCGCGTAGCGTGGTCCCAGCGGCAGGGCAGCCAGAAATGCATCCAGTCGATCGAAGTTATCCGGCGTGAAGTCGTAGGCAAACTGCAGCGTGAGCACGGCCAATTTGCCCTCCAGGGACTGCATGGTGGTGACAAAATGCTCCGCCTCGCCCTGCGCGCCCTCCAGTTTCTTCTCGTGGGTGATCAGTTTGGGGAACTTGGCGGCAAAACGAAAGCCTTCCGGGGTGCGGTCGCGCCAGCCCTCTACCACGCTGACCCTTGGGGTCGCGTAGAAGGTGGCATCGATCTCGACCGTCTGGAAGTGCTTGGCGTATTCCTCCAAAAAGGCCCGTTTTGAAGTGCCTTCAGGGTAGAACGGGCCCACCCAGTCGTCGAAGGCGAATCCTTGCGTCCCGAGCAGCAGCTTACCGGCCGCCATCACCCATCAACCCGCCGCGGACATCCCGAGACGCAGCCCGGCCCATCTCAATTCTGTCACTCAATCGTCCAGCCCTGATCAGCGAAATACCACATACTCGTCCAAGCGCTTCTTGCCAATACGCGGCACCATCGCCTGCTCCGCCGGGAATCCGACCACCAGGATCAAGAACGGTTTCTCGTTCTCCGGGCGCTCCAGGATCTGGTTTAGGAATCCCATGGGGCTGGGAGTATGGGTCAGGCTGGCCAATCCAGCGTGATGCAAGGCGCTGATCAGCACTCCGGTGGCGATTCCGACCGACTCCATGGCGTAGTAATGCTTGACCTGCCGGCCGTCCGGCAGCAGACCGAAGCGCTCAACGAAGATCGCGATCAAGTACGGCGCGTGCTCGAGGTACGGCTTGTTCTCGTCGGTTCCCAGCGGCGCCAGTGCCTCCAACCACTCCGGCGTAGCGCGCCGGGTGTAGAACTCATGCTCTTCCTGCTCGGCGGCCTCCCGGATCTGGTGTTTGAGGTCGGGGTCCGATAC
>CAZGCX010000183.1:0-2545 GCA_964524585.1 uncultured Anaerolineaceae bacterium | reverse complement strand
ACCACCACGAACTTCCACGGCTGCATGTTGGCGCCACTGGGGGCAGTTCCGGCCGCCTGCAGGCAGGACTCAATCACCGCTCTTGGCACAGGGCGGTCGGAGAATTGGCGGACCGTTCGGCGCCGGCGAAGCTCCTGGTAGTACTGCTCCGCCCGTTCGATCATCTTCTCCGGAGGGAACTCGCGGAAGTCTTGCAACGGCTCGAATTCGGGTTCCGCCATCGGTGTCCTCAGGTGAGCAGCTGCGCCACGCGCTCGATCACCGCCTCTGCCACTTCAGTCTTACTCATCAGCGGTAGGTTCTCGGCCACCCCGTCGCGGCCGATGATCGTCACTCGATTGGTATCGCTGGAGAAGCCGGCCTGCGGATCGGTGATGTCGTTGGCGACGATCAGGTCCAGATCCTTGGCTTCCAGCTTGGCCCTGGCGTTGCTTTCCAGCTGCTCGCTCTCCGCTGCAAAGCCAACCACAACAGTTGGCCGCTGCTTGGCGACTTGCTGCAGGATGTCGTCGGTCGGCTCTAGCTCCAATTGCAGCGCGCCGGCCGCCTTCTTGATCTTCTGGAGCTGAGCGTGCCTCGGTCGATAGTCGGCAACTGCGGCCGCCATCAAAAGGCCATCGGCATCGGCGCAGGCGCCGATCACTGCCTTGGTCATTTCGGCCGCGGTCCCGACATTCACTCGCTCCGCGCCCACCGGCGTCAAGAGCCCGGTCGGCGCACTGACCAGGATCACCCGCGCGCCACGATCGAGCGCAGCTTGAGCCAGGGCAAACCCTTGCTTGCCTGAGGAGCGATTGGCAAGCACCCGGACCGGATCAAGCGGTTCCTGAGTGCCTCCAGCGGTCACAACCAACAGCCGCCCAGCCAGAGGCCCATCCCGGCCCAGTCTCCACCGAATATGGCCAAGCATTTCCTCCGGCTCGAGCATTCGGCCCAAGCCCACCAACCCAGAGGCCATGCGGCCTTCCGCCGGCCCGGCGACTTCCACCCCACGCTGGCGCAGCGTCTCCAGATTGGCCTGGGTCGCCGGGTGCTCGAACATGCCGGCGTCCATGGCGGGTGCCACCAATACCGGGCAGCTCGCTGCCAATGCAGTGATGGTCAGCAAATTGTCGGCCCGGCCGTGCGCCAGCTTGGCCAGTGTGTCCGCCGTGGCTGGCGCAATCACCAGCAGTTCGGCCGCCTGCGCCAGACCGACGTGCAGAATGTGCGCCTGCTCGGTCCACAGATCCGCTGCTCCGTAGGCCGGCTGGCCGGTCAGCGCCTGGAAAGTCAGCGGCTGGATGAAACGCTCTGCACTGGCGGTCAGAATGGTAGGCACTTCCGCACCGGCCTGGGTCAGCATCGAGGCCAATTCGGCGGCCTTGAAGGCCGCGATCGATCCGGTCACCCCCAAAACCACTCGACGCCCGCGCAAAACTGGCACCTTGATCACGGAACTCATCGGTCGAACATCCGCTGTCGGGCAGCCGCCATGCGGCGGTAGACGTATGTCGCGGCGGTGTAGACCACCAACAAGATCCACCAGGTGGCAGCGATCGGAGCTGCCGCAGTGGTCCACAGGCCGCTGTCGATGTAGAAGTACAGCCCCGGCTCGACCACCACATAGCGATCGCTGTGGGCCTTTACGTTCTCGGTCACCCGGTTGAAATTGCCGGAGTTGAAGTACAGGTACTGGTAGTAGTCGCCTTGTACGTTCAACAGGAACACGAAGATCAGCCTGGGCTCTGGGATAAGTCCTGTCGGCAGGTTCTTGGTGCCTCTCAACTCCGCCATCAGCTCCGCATCGCCCTCTCGCAGCGCCAGTTCGAGCGCCCGGGCGACCGCTCCGGGTGTGTCATAACGCTCCACGTATTCGGTTGTGAAGTAGGCCGGTTCGTAGCGGGTCAGCTCCTGGATCTGTCTGACTCCAAACAGCAGCGCCACGATCAACACCGGCAAGGCGGCCAAGCCAAGTACATACGGCCAATCAACATAGCCTCGACGTTTGCGCTCTTCAGCCACCGCCGGCTAGTCTCCTTGCCCTTCAGTCAATGTCCGCCGGCGAACGGCATACCGATCGCGAAATACGCCGGCCACCCCTGCCAGCACCATGGCGGCACCGCCCAATGTGAACGGGGTGACCTGCTCGCCCAGGATCAGCCAGCCCAGGAACACCGCAATCACCGGATTGACAAACGCGTTGGTGGTGGCCAGGCTGAGCGGCAGCAGGCGTAACGATTGCACGTAGGAGCTGTAACCCACGATCGAGCCAAACACGATCAGGTAACCCCAGGCTAACCAGGCTTGAGGCACCGGGTCGATCGGGGGCTCGCCGCTCAGCCGGGCGATCACGAAAAAACCAACCGCCGCCGACAGGTGCTGGTACCCGGAGCTGGCTTGAAAACCAAGACCCACTGCTCGCCGCTTCTGCAGCACTGTGCCCACCGTCCAACTTGCGGCGCCAGCAAGCAACGCCAGGACTGACATCAGATCCGCTCGGGCACCGGAGGTCAAAGAGGGCACGCTGAGCAACCCCACCCCTCCCAAGGCGAGCGCCAAGGAG
>CAZGCX010000182.1:0-5244 GCA_964524585.1 uncultured Anaerolineaceae bacterium | reverse complement strand
CGTATGGCCTGACCGATGGCGTACACGCGGAAGGCTTCATCGCCGGCCATTGACAGGTAGTGCGCCGCTCGAGGATCGTCGGCCTCAGCCAAGTGTCGCGCCAACAGCGGGGCCAGTTCCCGTTGTCGGTCAGCGAACAACTGGAGCAACGCTTCGGCGACTCGCAGATGGAATTGACGCCGCTCTTTGCGCAAGATCGAACGATAGACTGCCTCCTGCGTGAGCGCATGTCGAAAGGCGTATTCAAGCTCTGGATCGCGGGCGGCTTCTCGAATGAGCTCTACCCGCTGCAACGCGCTGAGATCCCGGTCCAATGAATCGTGGATCTCCGAAATGGCCTCCAGCACTCGGTAGTAGAAGGTGCGGCCGATCACCGACGCCAGCTGCAGCGTATGGCGCTCCCGCTCCTCCAGGCGATCGATGCGCGCCACCAGCAGGCTCTGCAAGTTGTCGGGAATGATGAGCTGGTCCAAGTCGGCAATCACCTTCCAGTGCGATTGGTCTGCCTGGCGCTGCACGATCCCATTGTCGATCATGGCCCGGACCAATTCCTCCACGAAGAATGGATTGCCCTCCGACTTCTGCTGGATGAGATTCGAAAGCTTGGGCGGCAGCTCGGGCATGGTGAGCAGCTGCTCCACCAGCTCCTGGCTGCTTCCGGCTGACAGTGGATTCAGCGTCAGCTCGGTATAACGGTGTGGGAAGTCGGTCTCGGCTCGCAGCTTCACCTGCCAGGAAGCCGATGCTCGATCGGCGCGAACTGCGCACAGGTACAAGATCGGGCCGGAATCGGTGAGTTGAAACAGGTGCATGAGCAATTCGACCGAGGCCGGGTCTGCCCAGTGCAGGTCTTCGAACACCAACACCACCGGCCCGGTCGCCAACTGCCGCTCAAACAGGCTCAGACTGGTGCGGAACAGCTCTTGTTTGAGCACCTCCCCTTCCAGCCCAGATCCATTTTCTGCCGACTGCAGCCCGAGCACGGCGGCAAGCGCCTGCCGGGAATTGGCCTGGGCGTCGGCCGGAAGCCAGCCAAGCGCCCGGTCAATCTTCTGCAGGATCTGAGCTGAAGGATCGGCCTCGGCCACGTTCAACAACTGCTGCAGGTGTTGCTGAAATTGGCCGTACGGGCGGTTCGCTTCGTAGGAGACGGCCCGGCTCTCGGCCCAATACCCACCCTGGATTTCGCTTTGCCACAGTTGGTGGAACTCGGCGATCAGCCGGCTCTTTCCCAGCCCGGCCTCTCCGATCAGGGTGACGATCCCGCCGGAGCCCCTCCGCATTGATTCCAGCGCCTCGTGCAGCCGATCCATCTCAGCCTGCCGGCCGACCAGAGGGGCCTCCATCCCTTCGATGCCGCGGGTCCTGCCGACATCCGCAGGTCGCCCAATCACCCGGTAGGCGTTCACCGGTTCCGCCTTGCCTTTGACCTGAATTCCGCCCAGCGACTCGAATTCGAACAACGGCGCCACGCGGCGATAAGTCTCGTCGGTGATCTGCACCGTACCGGGCTCCGCGGTCTGCTCCATGCGGGCTGCCAGGTTCACCGCGTCGCCCATGGCGGTGTACTCTACCCGCAGGTCGGAGCCGACTTCGCCCACCACCACCAGGCCGGTGTTGACCCCGACCCGTACGCTAAAGTCCAGGCCCCACTGCTCCCGTACCTGCTCCCGATAGGGAGCGATCCCCTGTACGATTCCCAGGCCCGCCAGTACTGCCCGTTCCGGATCGTCCTCGTGGGCGATAGGCGCCCCAAAGAAGCCCAGCACCGCGTCGCCCATCAAACGCGCCAGGGTGCCTTCGTAACGGTAGACCGGCTCGATCAGAAACTGGAACGCGCCGTTCATGACTTCCGCCCAGTCTTCCGGGTCCATCTGCTCCGCGGCCGCAGTCGAACCCTTGACGTCGCAGAACAGCATGGTGACCACCCGCCGTTCACCCAGCATCTCGTGCCGGCTGCGTGCGGCTTCCAGTTTGGCCAGCAACTCCTTGGGGACGTACTGCAGCAGTTTCTGTTGACCAGGGCTGAGCGGGGTCTCCGGTGCGATCAATTGCTCGCCGCAGTTGCCGCAGAACTTGGCGCCGAGTGGGCTTTCGGCAGAGCAGTTGGGGCACATCACGCGCAGGCTGGTTCCGCAGTTGCTGCAGAAGCGAGCCTCTTCCGGATTGTCAGTTTGGCAGTTGGGGCAAATCATGCTGCGGGCGCCGCACGCCCAGAATGGCCGATGGTCAACCTTCTAAGACGGCCGCGATTCGAGGCTGCGAAGTGAAGCTATCGCGAGACTCGGGGTCCTCGATGTGGTCCGCCAGGAAGCCGACCAGTTCTCTAGCCCGGGCGCGGTAGGTATCCGCAGCCGCCTGATCGCCGAGTTGGTCTGCGACCTCGACCAGCTCCAGCATGATGAACGTCAGCGCCAGGCGCAGGCCCATCTCTTCGGCCTCCGCTTTGGCTTGCTCAAGGATCCGGCGTGCTTGCTCGGTTTCGCCCAGCGCCCGTCGTGCGCGCGCCAGGTCCAGCCGCATTTGGGGCAGAAACAAGCGGGCATTGACCGACTCGAATTCCAACAGTCTGTTTTCCAGCGTCCCAATCAAATCCTGATACTGCCCGGTGGCCAGCATGAAATCGGCCTGAATGTAGGAGGCGAACCCGGCAAACTCCGGCTGGCTGACGTGGTTCTGCATCTCGGGCGCCTCGGTCGCTGACAGCTGCTCGGCCTTGGACCAATCTCCCTGGTGGCCGCTGATGACAGCATCGACCGAGAGCGACCAAATGCGGATTGGATCGCGCGGATCGGCGTATTGCATGGCTTCCTGGATTTTGGCCGTCGCAAGTTGGTAGATGCCGAGCCGGGCCAGATTCCACGCCATATAGGTTGAAAGGAAGCTTGCGCCCCCAACGAAGCTCGCCTCAACGGCAAGCGACAGGCTCGCGTCGCTGGTACGGAGCGCATCCGAGATCTCACCCCGCTCCATGTGGGTCACGCTCAGCGCCATGGTGCTGTAGCCCTGCCCCCAAGCATTGCCGGTCTGGCGGCTGAGCTCCAACGCCCGCTTTGACATCTCGATACCGAGATCAAGCTTGCCCTGCAAGAAGGCGTTGTAGGCGAAGGAGGTGAGGTTGTCTGCCAGCAGCTCCGAATTCCCGAGTTCTTCCCAAAGCAGTCGGGCCTCCTCCAGCAGGCCGGCTGCTTCATCATAGCGCCCGGCCTGGCCGTAGGCGCGAGCCAGATCGTGTAGTGCATAGGCTTTCTCTTCGGTCAGATTGTGCTCCCGGGCGATGGCCAGCGATCGCTCCCCGTACCCAATGGCCAGCTCGTTGTCGCGCTCGGTGAAGTTTTCGATCAGCATCAGGTTCCACAGTGCCTTGGCTTCGCCGCGCGGGTCTTCGATCTGCCGCGCGAGCTCCAGCGCCTGCTTGGAAAATTGCTCAGCCTGATCGGGATCCCACCTGGCGCTCGGTATGGCGTGGATCGTGGCCTGGGCGTTGGCCGCCGTCAGCCGCAGCGCCGGCTGCTCGAGCCGTTGCCCGATCTGCCCTAGGTCACGGTAGTTTTCCAGCGCCTCATCGTAGCGCCCGGCCAGTTCGTAGATCCGTCCGCGCCGGCTGTACAGGAAATTGAGCTGGGCCGGGCTGGCATCGACGCGATCGGCAATCTCCAGTGCGTGGCTGTAGTGCGTAATGGCTTCCGAGTAAGCCGAGAGCCGGCGGGCCATGTTGCCCGCCAAGGTGAAATACTTGAGCGCCTTTTCATCGTCTTTGGCCTGCTGCCAGTGGTAGGCCAGCCGGTGTGACTCCTCTTCCAGCCGGTCGGGAAACAGCGCCTCCATCGCCTCCCCCACCTGTCGATGGAACTTCGGTCGCTCTTTGCGCAAGATCGACTCGTAAGCCGCATCGCGGGTGAGGTCGTGCTTGAAGGCGAATTCCAGCTCGGGCATGCGAGCCTGCTCATAGATCAGCTCGACCCGTTGCAGCACATTCAGGTCCTTCTGCAGCCGGTCCCGGGCTTCCGCGATCCACTCCAGAACGCGATAGTAGAACGCCCGCCCGATGACCGAAGCCAGCTGCACCGTCCGCCGGACATCTTTGTCGAGCCGGTCGATGCGGGACACCAACAGCGCCTGCAGGTTGTCAGGAATCGAAATCGCATTCACGTCCTGGGCGGCCCGCCAGTGCAGTCCGTCCACGTCACGTTCAATCGCACCGCCGTCGATCAGGGTCCGGATCAGCTCTTCCACGAAGAACGGGTTGCCTTCCGATTTCTCGAGAATGAGCGAGCGCAGTTCTTCGGGCAGTTCAGAGACCGTCAACAAGCTGTTGATCAGTTCCCCGCTCTCCTGCTCGGTCAGCGGTTCCAACTCGACCTCAGTAAAGCGATGTGGGTAGGTGGCCTCCGCATGCTGCTTGACCTGCCAACCGGTCGACTGCCGATAGGGCCGCAGGGCACATAGAAACAAGATCGGGACTTCGTCGGTCAACTGAAACAGGTGCTCCAGCAATTCGATCGAGGCCGGGTCGGACCAGTGTAGATCGTCGAACACCATGACCAGCGGGAGCACCGCCGGTTTGCGCCAGGCGGTGAGCATCGAGGAGAACAGCTCGCGCTTGCGAGCGTCGCCGTCCTGGATGGTGCCGTCGGTATCCTGATGGAAAGTCAGGATGAGCTCGGCGGCCCGAGCGGCCTGGGCATCGACTTCCGGTTCGAAGTCGCTGCACAGGTTCTCAATCCGCTGGCGAGCGGTTTCGGGGGAGTCTTGCTCGGTAATATTGCACAGGGTCTTGAAGAGGTGCTGGAACAAGCTATATGGGCGAGTTGTATCGTACGAGACGCCGGTGGTGTCCATCCAGCGGCCGGGTCCGGATTCGAATCCGCGTCGCAGTTCTTCCAACATGCGGCTCTTGCCCAGGCCGGCCTCACCAATCAGGCAGACGATACCGCCTCGCCCCTGGCGCAGCAGATCGAGCGTCTCGCGCAACTTCTCCAGCTCGGTCAGACGGCCTATCATCGGGGAGCTCAGCCCTTCGATGCCGCGCAGCCGCCCCGGCTCGGCCCTGGGCGCCAGAACCTGATAGGCCGTGATCGGCGCGCGCTTGCCCTTCATTTCCATCGGACCCAGCGACTCCACCTCAAACAGCGGCGCCACCAGCTTGTAGGTGGCTTCTGAGATCAGCAAGGTTCCGGGCTGAGCGGCCTGCTCCATGCGTGAAGCCAGATTCACCGCGTCGCCCATGGCGGTGTATTCCAT